>JADGGD010000034.1 GCA_019690095.1 Chloroflexota bacterium | reverse complement strand
TCAGGATCATACCCGACAGCTTCTGCCCCGCGTGCACCTCCTCCTGGAAATGACCGGGCGGTCAACGCGCGAGCTGACCGCCGTGGGCGTGAGCCTGGGACCCGGAAGCTACAACGGTCTGCGCGTCGGTCTGGCCACGGCCAAGGCAATCTGCTTCAGCCTGGGAATCCCAATCATTGGGATCGAGACGCTCCGCGTGACGGCGTACGCCTTTCGCCTGACCGACCGACCAATCCGCCCACTCTATCATGCGGGCATGGGCGAGGTGGCGACCGGGCTCTACCGGGCCATGGGGGAAGTTTTTGCTACGCTGGAAGAGCCGCACATTACCGCGCTCGCGGATGCTCTCGCCGCATCACCTCCTGATACTGTGTTCTGCGGCGAGTTGCGGCCAGAGTGGTGCCAGCTTATCGCCGAGCGTTTCGGGGGCGAGAGCGTCCTGGTGCGTCCAGCCGAGGGGGTGCGCCGCGCGGGATACCTGGCAGAGCTCGCCTGGCAGCAGCTTCAGGCCGGGCGTGTCGATGATGCCGTGACGCTGCAGCCACTCTATCTCCGTCGTCCGCAGATTACTGCGGCACGGCCGAGATCGACAGGGGGGCAACGGTGACACGCTACATCGTTCGTCCAATGCAGTATGAGGATATCGAGGCGGTGGGCGAGGTCGAGCGCGAGTGCTTCACGACCCCCTGGCCGGCGAGCGCATACCGGCGCGAGCTGCGCGATAACCGCATGGGGCGGTACATCGTTCTGGTCGAGGTGGCGGATGATGATCCGTCTGCGCGGTCGGACCAGCAGCGCGATGCATCGGCCGAGAACGCAGGCGGTGTGCGGCGCGCGGTCGGGCACTTCCTTCGTCCGTTCGGCCGGCAGGGCTCGATCGCGACGGCACGGGAGCGGATCGTGGGGTTCGCCGGGATGTGGTTGATGCTGGACGAGGCGCACGTCACGACAATCGGGGTGAAGCGCGAACTCCGCGGCATGGGGCTTGGGGAACTCCTCTTCTCAACCCTTCTCCAGATCGCCATGGATCTCGGTGCCCGGCGGGCAACGCTCGAAGTCCGGGTCTCGAACTACTCGGCCCAGGCGCTCTACCGCAAGTACGGCTTCCACGAGGAGGGTATCCGACGTCGCTACTACAGCGATAACAACGAGGATGCTCTGATCATGTGGAGCGATGTGCTCACCAGTCCCGAGTTCCAGACGCGCTACCGCGCCGCACGTGCCCGTTTGGAAGAGCGACTGGGTGATCTGATCGACATTCGCCTGTAGGGTCCGTTCGTCTGGCCTGACCGGTCGTCGCACCCGGCCTGGCCGTATATACCGTACCGCGAGAGGTCACTTGGCAGAAACCGTTCTCCTGGTTGATGGAAATTCGCTGGTCCATCGGGCATTCCACGCGACTCCTCCGATGACGACAAGCCAGGGGGAGTTGACCAATGCTGTCTACGCCTTTGCCCGGATGCTCTTCCGCGCGC
Organism: Chloroflexota bacterium; assembly: GCA_019690095.1. Lineage (GTDB taxonomy): Bacteria > Chloroflexota > UBA6077 > FW602-bin22 > CADDYW01 > JADGGD01. Next base: position 21,572 of record JADGGD010000034.1, on the reverse strand, counting down.
TGAACACGCTGAAGCCAGCCTACGCGGTGGTCGCGTTTGATCGCGCGGCTCCAACCTTCCGGCACGCTGAGTTCGAAGGATACAAGGCACAGCGAGGACCAGCGCCCGAAGGGCTGTATGAGCAGTTCGGGCGCGTTCACGAGCTGGTTGATGCGCTCGGTCTGCAGACCTGCGAGGTGGATGGCTACGAGGCCGATGATGTCCTGGCCACGCTCGCGGCACAGGCGGTGGCGGCAGGGCTCGACGTGGTTATCGTCACCGGTGACACGGATGCTCTTCAGCTGGTGAGCGATCGCGTGCGGGTCCTGATGCCGCGGCGCGGAATGTCAGATACAGTGCTCTTCGACCCATCCGCAGTCGCCGAACGGTATGGCCTCCAGCCGTCGCAACTCGTCGATTTCAAGGCCTTGAAAGGGGATCCATCGGATAATATCCCCGGTGTGCCCGGCATCGGAGAAAAGACGGCAACCCGTCTCCTGGCAACCTATGGAACGGTGGATAACCTCCTTGCCCACATTGATGACCTCGACCCGCGCCTCGCCCGTGCCCTGCGGGAAGCGGCGGACCAGCTGACCCAGACGCGGCGGCTGATCACGATGGTCCGGGATGCACCGATCCGACTGGACCTTGAGAAGGCCCGGGTTGGCGCCTATGACCCGGCGCGCCTGGATGCCCTGCTCCGGGCCCTGGAGTTTCGAATCCCCCCGGCGGAACTGCCGTTCCGCCACCCTTCTGCTCCCGGGACCCAGATGGAGCTGTTCGAGACGAACGGCACCGTTCTGGAAGCGTCGGCGCGGCCGCTGGCTGAGGTCCCGCTCGGCCCGCCGGAGCTGTCCGAGGGCGATTATCGTGTCCTGTCGGCCGATGCGCTGCCGGGCCTGGCAGATCGCCTTCGGGCCGCCGGTCGATTCGCCCTCGATGTCGAGACCACAGGCCTGGATCCCATGCGTGCCGCTCTCGTCGGAATCGCGATCTCTCCGGAGCCCGGCCATGGGGTCTATATCCCGGTCGGGCATCGCGGTGAAGGGGAAGTGAACCTTCCTCTGGAGGAGGTGCTGGGTGTTCTCCGTCCGGTCCTGGCGGATCCGACGGTCCAGAAGCTCGGCCATAATCTCAAGTATGATGCGATCGTGCTCGAGCGCGCCGGCGCCCCGGTCGAGGGGATCGCCTTCGATACGATGATCGCACGCTACCTTCTCCAGGCCGGCGAGCGCGCTCTGAACTTAAAGGATGTCGCCTTCTTCGAGCTCGGCATTCGGATGACCTCGATCGAAGAGCTCATCGGCAAGGGCAAGAACCAGCTCTCCATGGCCGACATCCCGGTGGAGCGGGTAGCCCCATACGCCTGCGCTGATGCCGACATCGCCTTTCGCCTGGCCCACCGGCTGGATCAGCAGCTCCGGGACAACGGCCTCTGGAAGCTGTTCAGCGAAGTCGAGATGCCGTTGCTGTCCGTGCTCGTCCGCATGGAGCTGGCCGGCGTTGCCATTGATGTCCCTTACCTGAAGCGCATGTCCGCCGACCTTGCCGAGAAGATCGCCGCGCTCGAGGCGCAGATCTACGAAACGGTTGGCTACCGCTTCAATATCAACAGCACCCAGCAGTTAAGCCGGATCCTTTTCGAGGAGCTCAAGCTTCCGACCGGCCGTCGAACGCAGACCGGCTTTCGAACTGACGCGGAGACGCTGGAGGAACTGCGGCCGTATCACCCCCTGATCGGGCTGATCCTGGACTACCGTCAGCTGGTCAAGCTGAAGTCGACGTACGTGGATGCGCTCCCGCTGATGATCAATCCCCGCACCGGTCGGGTGCACACATCGTTCAACCAGACCGGCGCCATTACCGGTCGTCTGTCGTCGTCGGAGCCGAATCTCCAGAATATCCCGGTCCGGACTGAGCTGGGGAAGCAGGTCCGCCGTGCCTTTATCGCCGGTGATCCGGATTCGGTGCTCCTGGCGGCGGATTACAGTCAGGTTGAGCTGCGCATCCTCGCCCATATCACCCGCGATCCGAACCTGGTGGCGGCCTTCGCCGAGGACCGTGACATTCACGCCGCAACCGCGGCGCAGATCTTCGGAATCCCGATCGAGCAGGTGACATCAGATCAGCGGCGAATTGCCAAGACGGTCAATTTCGGCGTGTTATACGGAATGAGCGATTACGGCCTCGCAAACCAGCTTGGCGTTCCGCGTGCCGAGGCGCGTGCGTTCATTGAGAACTACTTCGCGCGCTATCCGACCGTCGCGCACTACCTGGAGGAGACCAAACGCCAGGCGCAGCAGCTGGGCTATGTGACCACCCTGCTGGGGCGGCGGCGCTATATTCCCGAGATCAATACGCCAAATCGGCAGATCCGCGCCCAGGCCGAGCGGACGGCGATCAACATGCCGATCCAGGGTACGGCCGCTGATATCATCAAGGTGGCGATGATCCAGATCGACCGGGCTATGCGCGAGCGTGGGTTCGCGGCCAGGATGATCCTGCAGGTGCACGACGAGCTGGTGTTCGAGGTCCCTCGACGCGAAGTGGATGAACTGCGGCCACTGGTCGTACACCTGATGGAGAACGCCTTCCCCATGACCGTCCCGCTCAAGGTGGAGGCACGGATCGGTCCGAACTGGCAGGATATGTCCTGATGCCGAGGTGAGAGCGCTGGCAGAGGGGCACCGCACGCCGTGCGCAGAAGAGGTATTGCTGGGCCCAGCCGGCCCACGGACCGAAGAGAGCCCGAAAGAGACTGCCGACTCGCTGGTAGACGCGAGGGGTCAGGGTGCGGGTCGTAATCTCTGTGCCGAAGAGTTCGTGCGCGATCGCCCAGATGTGTCTGTCGACCGGAACCGCATCGCTGTGACCAAGGCCGAAGAGACAGATGCAGTCGCTGACCTTTGGGCCGAGGCCAGGCAGGGCATCCAATGCCCGGCGAGCCTCCGCGTAGGAGACCGCGCGCAGATGCTCGATCCAGGTGACCGAGTAAGAGGCCAGGTGCTCGGCTACGGCGCGAAGTGTTCGGGTGCGGTAGGCCAGGTTACAGGGGCCGAAGAGGTCGGCGTACGGCGCCGCGAGGATCGCCGCGGGCGTGGGGATATCGTGGTACGCGCTTTCATCGACCGTGGCGATGAGCGATCCATGGCGCTGGCACAGCAGTGCGATTGATCGCGTGACCCGCGGGATATTCGTAGCAGTCGCGATCGCGAAGGTGATCAGCGTCTCGTACGGATCCTGCCGAAGGATCCGGAGGCCCGAGAAACGGGAGACCGCCTGTGCGGCGAGCGGGTGAGCCGCGGCGATCTGCCGCTGAATTGTTCGGGCCGACAGGTCCAGGGCGAAATAGTGGGTCAGGAAAGCCCGCACGTCCGCGCTCTCGAGTGGAGGAGCGACCCGGGCCAGGAGGGCGTCATCCGCAACGCGCAGGCGCCAGATGCGATGGCCGGCGATCCCTTCCCAGGAGCCGTCCCGGGTGCGCTGCCACCGGAATGCCTGCCCGCAGGCTAGGGTCTGATCAAGGGCAAGAGGTTCGCCGTGCAGTGGCACGCGAATCTCCGGGAGATCGCGCCAGCGGTATGACTGACTATTCCCGGCGGCGGATAGCCGCCGTTCGAGGGCCAGCCGCGGCTGGCCCGCTGCCCGGAGCGGGATATTCCTCGTCGCCATTCGTTCCACCAACCGGAGTATAGCAGGACAGGAGTACCCATGCCCGAACTACCAGAGGTAGAGACCCTTCGCCGCGATCTCTCCCGTGCGGTGATCGGGCGACGGATCATCGCGGTCGAGCTGCTGCGCCCCAGGCTGTTGAGAGGGACTGACGGATATACGCTCGATGATATGATCGGTGTGGAAGTCCAGGAGATCCGCCGGCGGGCCAAGTACCTGATTGTCGAGCTTTCAAACGGCCTGTCTCTCGTGATCCATCTGGGCCTGGCAGGTCAGATCGTCCTGGAGCGGCCATCTGGCGAGCACATCGCAGGTGGTCATCCCGTCCCCTCCTTTGGTCAGCCGCTCCCGCATTCTCTGACCTCGTTGATTCTCCGCCTGGATGACGGAAGTATTCTCTATCTGACTGATATCCGTCAGTTCGCTCGCCTTTGGCTCGTGCCGACCGGTGAGGTCGCGGCGATCGTCCCGGAGACGCGACTGGGGGTCGAACCCCTGGCGCCAGAGTTCACCCCGGCCGAGCTGGCGAGCCGCTTGCGGCGTCACCCGCACGGTCGGCTCAAACCACTCCTGCTCGATCAGTCTCTCCTGGCTGGACTGGGGAACATCTACGTCGATGAAGCCCTCTGGGGGGCGGGCCTCCACCCTCTGCGGACGGTGGAAAGCCTTGATGATGCAGATGTGGGCCGCCTGTACGAGGCGATTAAGGAGGTGCTCGACCTTGCGCTGACCTATGGCGTCGCGCGGATTATCAACGGGCGGGCGATCCCGGGCGCCCGCCTACCGCGGGTCCACGGCCGAGCCGGTCAGCCGTGTCTGCGGTGCGGCCATCCGATCGAGAAACTCCGGGTGGGTGGTCGAGGCACCTATATCTGCCCCGTCTGTCAGCCGCTGGTCGAGTAGACATTCTTGCCGGTGGGCCGGTACAATCCCGACGCGATGCCCACAGTGCCCGGAGCGGAGAGGAGAACAATGGACCAGAAGCCGGTTGTCTCAGTCGTCCGTTGTGATGCCCAGGCGAGCGATGCCGTGGTCGAGGAGCGGCTGATCGCTGCGGCGGAGCTGATGGGGGGAATCGCGGACATCTTCCGCGGCCGGAAGAAAGTGTACATTAAGCCGAACCTTGGCATTGACGACGTACGTCTCCACGCCGGCCGGCAGGTCGCGCTGGTTGATGCCAGTGTCGTTCGCGCGACGGTCTCCCTGATCCGCCGCTATTACGCTGGCGAGATCATCCTCGGCGACGCCTCGACCGGTATGCCCTGCAGGCGGGTCTTCGAGGCCGTGGGGCTGGATCGGGCTCTGGCGGGCTTCGATGTGCGGCTGGTCGAGCTGAACGAGGGGAAATGGGTGGACTTTCCTGTCCCCGGTCGGCCGGCTATGCTGGCGCGGTACGCGTTCAGTGAACACCTTCTCGGTGTGGATGCGGTTGTCTCGATCGCCAAGCTGAAGTCGCACCTGTCGACTGGCGCGACGGTCTGCCTGAAGAACCTCTTCGGCATGACGCCCTGCCCGGTCTACGGAACTCCGCGCCGCTACCTGCACGCGCCGATTCGTCTGCCACGGGTGCTGGTGGATGTGGCGGCGATCTTTCCGCCAGTGCTGAATATCGTGGATGGTCTGGTCGCCCAGGATGGCCGGGAGTGGGGTGGTCGGCCGGTCCAGACGAACGTACTGATTGTCGGAAACAACGTTGTCGCGACTGACGCTACGGCGATCCGTCTGATGGGGAATGATCCGGCTGCGGATTACGGAACGCCGCCGTACCTGTTCGACCGAAATCCGCTCCTGCTGGCCGAGGCGCACGGCCTCGGCCCTGTTGCCGCCGACCGCATTGAGGTGCGCGGAGATGCGATTCCGGATCTCGGTCACCACTTCGCAGTGGACCGCTCCTGGTCAGCAGAGCTGGATCGCGCTCGGACAGATGTAGCGGTGCAGATGACAACCTATCTCCGTGAGCGGGATGCGCTTGTTCGCCAGTTCGCCGGTAAGTTCGCCGTGCTCGCGGATGGCCAGGTTCTGGATGTGCTGGACAGCGTCGACGCCCTGCCGCGCCGCGCCGAGGTCGCAGCTCGGGTCGGCCGAGAGGACGCGGGCATTCTGGTCAAGCACATTGTCCCGCCGGAGCTCGAGATCGAGCGGTTGGACGTGTACGAGCGCATTGCACGGGCGGCCGGACACTCGCCCCGCGTCCCCTAGCTCATCTCCTAGCTCAGTGCCCTGGGGATCGCCGGCTGGTGCCAGCCGCGCGGCCGGATGCACAAAATCAGGCCGCGCGGATCAGGTGGAAATCGACCTCCAGCTGAATGTTATCCGCAACGCTGAGCACGACGGCAACCCGGGGCGGAGACATCCCGAAGTCCTCAAACGTGACGCGAGTTGTCGCCTGGCCGGTCACCTCTCGACCGTTTACCTGCGCGGTCACGTCCCAGGTGACCGGCTTGGTGACGCCGTGGATCGTCAGGTCGCCGGTGACCTTAAAGCTGGCCTGGCCGGAGGTCGGCAGCGGCCGCGCGAGCCCGGTGACCGCGCCTGGAACGAACTCGGCGGTTGGGAATCGCTCGGTTTCAAGCGTGTTGCCTTGAATGAAACGGTCGCGGCGGCTGCTGTCTGACTTCAGTTCGCGCAGGTCCACGGTGAATTTGGACTGGTCCCGCACAACCTGGCCGTCCGGCGTCAGGGTGATCGAGCCGGAGATCGCATCGGTCGAGCCGACTGCATCGCTCGGGAATGACCGTTCTGCCAGCTGTTCACGAACGCGGAAGCGCGCCTGGCTTCCTTCCTTGACCAGGTCGAAGCGAATCGCATCCGATGCCGCGGGTGTGCCCGTTGGGAAGCTTGTGGGAGTTGCCCCCTGGCTATCGGGCGCCGTGGCGCTCGGCGTTGCGCTGGTCAACGGTAGCGTAGCTGAGGCGACCGGGCTGGCTGCAGGAGGGGTAACGGTCGGCGTGGGGACAGAAGGTGCTGTGGCGGAGCACGCGGAGAGCGTGCCCGCGAGCAGAAGGAACAGGACAAGCCTCCTCTTCAATCTCGACTCCTTGATGAATTGTCCGGTGAATTTGTCTGCCTGCAGGGCTAATTGAACCGTCCAGCCGCTCCCCGCGGCGCGAAGGCGCCGGATTCCTGCCGGTCGTGGTTTCCCACGGCTCCTTGGGGAAGCCCTCACGTCGCCTGGCAGATGAACCGCGGTGGGCAGGCGAGAGAGCACTGCGGCATGATGCAGTCTACCGGGCCGGCCGGGGAGAGGAGTTAACTCTTTGCAAAATCTATGTAAAACGGCCCGAGAGCGCGCTCGCTCCCTCGCTGTCGTTTAGACACCGGCTCAGACGGTGTGCTAGAATTCAGCTAGTTGGCCTACCGCGCATGATGGGTCGATCCACCAGCGGCGCGCCGAGCGCCGCGTTTGTTTCACCGCGGTCCACGCTGAAATATCAGCCCCACCGAGGCACGCCTCATCGGGTATGCCGCTCCGGGCAGTCGGATGGCAGGAATGCTGGGCTGGCTAACAAAGGTTATCGGCGAGAGTAGCGAACGCGAAATCCGGAAGATCCAGCCGATCGTTCGCGAGATTAACGCGCTTGAAGGACGGATGCAGGCCCTCTCAGATGAAGAGCTGCGGGGCCTTACGACGCGCTTTCGCGAGCGGCTGGCCGACGGTGAATCCCTCGATGATCTCCTGCCAGAGGCCTACGCGGCAGTGCGCGAGGCTGCTCGCCGGACCATTGGCCTCCGGCATTTTGACGTCCAGTTGATCGGCGGTATCGTGCTGCACCAGCGCAAGATAGGCGAGCTGAAGACGGGCGAAGGAAAGACCCTCATGGCGACCCTTCCCCTCTACCTGAACGCCCTGCCCGGCAAAGGTGCGCACCTGGTCACCGTCAACGATTACCTGGCCAAGCGCGATGCTCAGTGGATGGGGCCGGTCTATCACGCGCTGGGGCTGTCGGTCGGTGTCATTCAGCACGAGATGGCCTTCCTCTATGATCCGTCCTACGAGGGCGAGGATCCGCGTCTCCGCCATCTGCGGCCGGTGCCGCGGCGCGAGGCGTACCTGGCGGATATCACCTACGGTACGAATAACGAGTTCGGTTTCGACTACCTGCGCGACAACATGGTGGTCGATCTCCGCCAGTGCGTCCAGCGGCCGCTCCATTTCGCGGTGATTGACGAGATCGACAATATTCTGATCGACGAGGCGCGCACCCCGCTGATTATCTCGGCTCAGGCTGAGCAGGCGACCGATCGGTACTACCTGTTCGCTCGTCTGGTGCCGCGCCTCAACCCGGGGACCGATTTCAAGATCGACGAGAAGGTCCGGGCGGTGATGCTCACCGAGGAAGGGATCCACAAGCTCGAGCGGTGGCTGAATCTGGACAACCTGTACGACCCAGAAAACTACGAGCTGACCCACTACCTGGAACAGGCACTCAAGGCCCACTTCATCTTCAAGCGCGACCGCGATTACGTCCTGGTCAAAGATGGGCGCGTGCTGGAGCCGGGCGAAACCGACCGGGATGCCGAGGTCGTGATCGTTGACGAGTTCACCGGCCGGTTGATGTTCGGGCGGCGGTTCAGCGAAGGTCTGCACCAGGCGATCGAGGCGAAGGAGAATGTGCGAATCCAGCAGGAGAGCCAGACCTTAGCCACGATCACCTTGCAGAATTACTTCCGGATGTACCCGAAGCTCGCTGGCATGACCGGTACAGCCTGGACCGAGCGGGAGGAGTTCCGGACGATTTACGGCCTGGATGTGGTTGTCGTGCCGACCCATCGGCCGATGATCCGCCAGGACTTCCCGGATGTTGTCTACAAGACTGAGGAAGCCAAGTTCCGGGCGGTTGTCAACGAGATCGAGGAGATGCACCGGGCCGGTCGACCGGTGCTCGTGGGGACGATCTCGATCGAGAAGTCGGAGTACCTGAGCAACCTGCTGAAGAAGCGCAATATCCCCCATCAGGTGCTCAATGCCAAGTACCACGAGCGTGAGGCCGCAATCATCGCCCAGGCCGGGCGGCCCGGCGCCGTGACGATCGCAACAAACATGGCCGGGCGCGGCGTGGACATCCTGCTCGGCGGCAATCCCGCCGGCCTGGTGAATGAGATTCTGGAGAAAAAGGGGATCGATCCGCTGACCGCGGAGCCCGAGCAGATCGCGGCGGCTCGTGCGGAGGCGGAGCGTCTCTGCGCCAGGGACCAGGCCCGGGTCCGGGAGCTCGGTGGTCTGCACATTATCGGGACGGAACGTCACGAAGCCCGACGGATTGATAATCAGCTACGCGGCCGGGCCGGCCGGCAGGGCGATCCGGGCTCCTCCCGCTTCTACGTGTCGCTCGAGGACGACCTTATGCGGAGGTTCGGCGGTCCGAATATCGCCAGCCTTATGGACCGCCTCGGCCTCGAGGATGATGTGCCGATCGAGCACGGGCTGGTGAGTAAGGCGATCGAGAACGCTCAGACCAAGGTCGAAGGCCACAACTTTGATCTCCGCAAGCACGTCGTCGAGTATGACAACGTCCTGAACAAGCACCGGGAGATCATCTACGGGGAGCGGCGCAAGATCCTCGGGAAGGAGGATCTGAGCGAGAACATCCGGGACATGATCCACCAGGAGCTGAACAGCCTGGTCGATGCTTATACCAGCGCGCCGCATATGGAGGACTGGGATCTTGAAGGGCTGGCAATGGCGCTGCGAGGGATCCTCCCACCTTCGCCCGCCTATGCCCCGCCGGCGCTCCACGGCCTTGCGCGGGAGGAGATACGCTCGACAATCCTGAATCTTGCTGACGAGGCGTACCAGGCCAAGGAGCAAGAGATCGGACCCGAGATCATGCGCCAGGTGGAACGGCTCCTGATGCTCCAGGTGATCGACCGGCACTGGGTCGAGCATCTGACCGCAATCGAGGATCTGCGCCAGGGAATCGGTCTGCGGGCGTATGGTCAGCGTGACCCGCTGGTTGAGTACAAGGCCGAGGCCTACCGGATGTTCCAGAGCCTGCTCGCGGCAATCCGCCATGATGTGGTTCACAGCATCTATCACGTGAGCCTGCAGCGCGAGCAGCCGCGGCCGGTCCAGCGCCGCCTCCAGACAAATCGTCAGGAGGCCGAAGAACCGCGCGAGCCGGTCCGGGTCGGCCGAAAGATTGGCCGGAACGATCCGTGCCCGTGTGGGAGTGGAAAGAAGTACAAGAAGTGCCACGGGCGCTGAGCGGGGCGAAGCATGTGGCGGCCTCGTCGGTGAGGCGGCGCTCCAGATCGGTGGAGGTCCGGCGGAATGCAGCACGTGCGAGCGATCGCCGAGCAGGTCATCAGCAACGTCGAGAAGGTCATTATCGGGAAACGGAGCGAGGTCGAGCTCGCCTTCATTGCGCTCATGTGCCAGGGGCACGTGCTCATCGAGGATGTGCCGGGGGTAGGCAAGACCGTCCTCGCCCGTGCGCTTGCGCGTTCGGTCGGCTGTTCCTTCCGACGGATCCAGTTCACGCCCGATCTCTTGCCCAGCGATATCACCGGCGTCTCGGTGTACAACCAGAAGACCGGCGAGTTCGAGTTCCGTCCGGGGCCGATCGTCGCCCAGGTCGTGCTGGCCGATGAGATCAACCGGGCAACCCCCAAGACGCAGTCAGCCCTCCTCGAGTGTATGGAAGAGCGGCAGGTGACCGTTGACGGGGTAACGTATGCCCTGCCCCGCCCTTTCGTCGTACTCGCGACCCAGAATCCGATTGAGTACGAAGGGACCTTCCCCCTGCCGGAGGCACAGCTCGATCGATTTCTGCTCCGGATCAACCTGGGCTATCCCCAGCATCGCGATGAGATGGCGATCCTTGAGCGCCAGCAGGTGCAGCACCCGATCGAAGAGCTTGGTGAGGTCATCAGCGCTACGGATCTGCTCGAGCTCCAGCAGATCGTGCGCCGCGATGTCTATGTTGATGATCTGGTGCGGGAGTATATCGTCTCGATTGTCAGTGAAACCCGCTCCCACGCTGATGTCTACCTGGGAGCAAGCCCGCGCGGCTCGATTGCCCTCTACCGCGCAAGCCAGGCCCGCGCCGCACTCCTCGGTCGGGATTACGTTCTGCCGGACGATGTGAAGGCACTGGCGGTGCCGACCCTGAGTCACCGCCTGATCGTCAACCCGGGCGCCCGGATCAAGCACACCGAGACCGCGACGATCGTGCAGGAGATTCTCGAGAGTGTCCCGGTGCCCGGCGCGCGTGTCCTGCATCCGAAGCGGTAGTCCCTCATGAGCGCGCTGAAGGTCGCCCTGCTCACCGCGACCATAGCGGCCCTGGCTGTGGCAAGCGGCCAGTCCGTTCTCTTCCACCTGACCGATGTGCTGGCGGCGACGCTGATCATTGCCGCGCTCTGGAGCTGGCTGGGCGTTCGCGGCCTGCACCTGGAGCGTCACCTCCGACAGGACCGGGCCCAGGTCGGAGGAACGGTAGACCAGCGGCTTGTCCTCCACGCTCGCATTCCTTTCCCCCGTGTCTGGATCGAGATCGAAGACACCGGCACCCTGCCGGACTATCGGATTGGTCGGGTCATTGCATTGGGCCTGACCGGGGTGCGGAGCTGGAGCATCTCGGTGCCGTGCCGCCGTCGGGGGCTGTATCGGCTGGGACCGGCCCATCTTCGCGCATCCGATCCGTTTGGCCTTTTCACCTGCTCGCGCCGTCTCGACGCAGTCGCCTCAGTGCTGGTCTATCCGGCGACGGTCGCTCTGACCGGGCTCACCCTACCGGCCGGCCAGCTCCTCGGTGGTGATCGGCGGCGGACGGGCTGGCATCAGACGGCGAGCCACGTCTCGGGCATACGCGACTATCACCCCGGCGATCCGGTCCGGCACGTCCATTGGCGGGCGACCGCGCACGCTGGCCGCCTTATGGTCAAGGAGTTCGATGTTGAGCCGGTGGCAGATATCTGGATCTTCCTCGATGCCGAGGCCCGTGTCCAGCGCGGCGAAGGGGACGAGTCGACCGAGGAGTACGGCGTGACGATCGCGGCGTCGCTGGCGCGTCATTTCCTTGCTGATGGTCGCGCAGTCGGGATGGTAGCGGTCGCGAGCCAGCGACGGGTTGTCATTCCGGCCGATCGGGGACAGCGACAGCTGATCAAGCTGCTCGAAGAGCTGGCGATCCTTCGAGCGGATGGCGAGGAGCCAATTGCTGAGATCCTCGCCGCAGAGAGCCAGCGATGCTCACGCCACGCAGCGCTCATTATCATCACCCCGTCGCTTGACGAGGCGTGGCCGGCCACCCTTCAGGGACTGCGGGAGCGGGGTATCCAGGCCGGCGCGGTGGTTCTGGAGCCCAGCACCTTCGGAGAGGCTCCGTCATCTATCCTTCTCGTTGGTACGCTGGCGATGCTGGGAATTCCCAGCATCCTGGTGAAGCGTGGCGATCAGATCGGGACCGTCCTCTCGGCCGGCTGGCGGGGATGATCAGGATGTACGCACGATTCCCGGCGGTGCTTGTCGATAGTATCCTGCTGGCCCTGGTCATCCTGCCAGCGACCTGGGCAATTGCCGCGATCGGGCTCGATCCAGTTCTACCGTTCGGCCTCTTGACCTGGGTCGCCCTGGCGGCACTGCTGGTTGGCCTCGGCTTTGCCGTCTCGGGTATCCCGGGAGAGATCCTTCACCCGATCGGGCTGGCGGGTGGAGTGGTAGGTGTCTTCTATCTGGTCGCCCGCGCCCTGCCGGATGTCCCACCAGATACATCGCTTGGCGAGCGGCTTGGACGTGTCGCCGGTGAGATCATCGCCTGGTTCACGATCGTCCTGGGTGGAGGGCAGGCGACGAATAACCTGCTGTTCCTCCTCCTTTTGGCGCTGATCTCCTGGGTGATCGGATACTTTGGCGCGTGGTCGGTCTTTCGAATGGGGAGCGCCTGGTGGCCGGTCACGGCCAGCTTCGTCGCCCAGGCACTGGTTCTGGCGACCTTCCCGAATCTGTATGGCTACATGGTCCCCCAGCTTATCGCGAGCATGGTACTGATCGCGCGGACGAACCTGGAAGCCCGCCGCCGCTGGTGGGAGGCTGTCGGGTTGCGCGAGGTATCCGGTCTTGCCGGGCGGGCCTTTCGAGTCAGCCTTGCCGCGGCGCTCGGCCTGGTGGTACTCGCCTGGCTGGCGCCGACTGTCCTTGCGGCGCGGGCGCTCTCGGAGAGCCTCGGCCATGCGGCACAGCCCTGGGAAGCGGTCCAGGAGGAGTTCAATCGGTTCTTCGGAGGGCTCCAGGCGCGGAATGAGGGGGCCCGTAGCGGCTTCAGCCGGGCGATGACCCTCCACGGCTCGTTCCATCTCTCTGATACGCCGGTCCTCCAGATCAGCGCACCGCGGCCAGAATACTGGCGCGCCGTTGTCTATGACCAGTACACCGGCCACGGCTGGCTCAGTAGCGATCCGATCGATCAGCGGATCCTCCCGCCTGGCCTGGATATCCTCCGCCCGCAGGATCTGGCACGGTCTGAGATGGTACAGCAGGTGACGGTGCTCGCTCCACGCGGCAACTACCTGGTCGGGGCGGACCAGCCGGTGCAGTTCGACCGGCCAGTCCGGGCCCAGGCCTACGCTGACGTCCCCGGCACTAGCGTCGATCTGGTGGCCGCCCTGTCGATCGAGCCTCTGCGGAATGGCAGTCGGTACTCAGTGGTCTCAGACGTCTCGGTGGCCTCGGTCGATGAGCTCCGGGCGGCCGGGCAGTCATACCCACCGGAGGTTCGACAGCGGTATCTTCCCCTGCCCCCGATCCCAGAGCGGGTTCACCAGCTCGCCCTGCAGATCACCTCTTCCGCACAGACCCCGTATGACAAGGCCGAAGCCCTGGAGGCCTTCCTGCGTTCGATGCCGTATACCCTGGACCTGCCGCCACCTCCCTCGGATCGTGATGCGGTGGATTATTTCCTCTTCACGGCCCGGACGGGCTACTGCGACTATTTCGCCTCGGCGATGGCGGTGATGGCGCGCAGTATCGGCCTCCCTGCCCGTGTGGTCTCCGGGTATGCGACCGGCGAGCGTCAGGAGGATGGGAGCTACCTTGTCCGCGACGCGAACTCCCATTCCTGGACCGAAGTCTACTTTCCTCCGTACGGCTGGATTCCCTTCGAGCCGAGCGGTAGCTGGCCTCGCTTCGAGCGCGGGCCCGGCGCGGCCGCCGCGGCTACCCCGACACCTATTCCGACGCTCCAGGTTCCACCGGGCGTCGGGCAGAGCCAGTCCCAGTCAACACCGACCCCGACGCCAACGCCAACGGCGGCAGGCGGCGAGGCAGTGTCGCCGTCTTCACCGTCAACTCCGCAGCCGCCTGATCTCCACCCCTACCTTCCGCTTCTCTATCTCGTTGCTTTCCTTGCCCTGGTGATCGCGATTCTCTGGTATCTCTGGGTACGCGGGCTCCGTGGGCTTCCCCCGTCGGCGGTGGCGTACGCGAAGATGCTGAGGCTAGCGGGGTGGCTGGGCTTCGGCATTTACTCCCACGAGACGCCGGATGAATACGGTGAAGCCCTGGCTCGTGCGCTCCCCGATGTCCAGTCCAGTGTTCGCCGGATCACCGCGGCGTACGCGCGGTACCGCTTTGGTCCACCGGTCGAGGAGCGAGGGGAAGGAGTTCTCCGTCTCTGGCGGTTCGTGCGCAATGCACTCCTCCGCCGGATTGGTCGTCTGCACCGGTAGCACCACTGGCGCCAACTGTACCCGCAGCCGCTCTCCCTTTTTAGTCGCGGGTGATCAGCCGCACCGCACGGTCGTAGAAGAAGTAATCCCACGTCCAGTTGATCAAGACGAGCATCCGGTTGCGGAAGCTGATCAGCTGAACGAGGTGGACGAGGAGCCACATAACCCACGCCGGGAAGCCGGTGAGGCGGAGCCGCCCGAGCTGGGCGACTGCAGCGTTCCGCCCGATGGTGGCCATAGAGCCGCGGTCGCGGTACACAAACCGAATCAGGGGCTGACCGGCGATCTGCCGCCGCAGATTCTCGGCGACTGTTTCTCCTTGCTGGATCGCTACTGGTGCGACCATGGGAAGAGGCGTGCCGTCTGCATCGAACTGGGCCAGATCGCCAATGGCGTAGATATTCGGGAAGCCCTCGACCTGAAGGGTCGGTTCCACCTTGATCCGTCCATTCGGCGCAGTCGGAAGAGGGGGTGTGCTCGGTAGAGGGACCGCCCGGACCCCAGCGGCCCAGACGAGCGTGCGTGTTCGAATCGTTGAGCCGTCACTCAGGCAGATCGTCTCGCCGTCATACCCCTTGACCGCCGCCCGGGTCCGTACGTCCACCCCTTTCTGGCTCAGGGACCGGATCGCTGCCTTCTGAAGGGACGGCGCGAGGGTGGGAAGCACGGTCGGACCGGCCTCGACAAGAATGACGCGACTCTCCTTAATATCCAGCCCCGCGTAATCGTGTGCCAGCACGAGGCGGATGAGCTCGGCCAGCGCGCCCGCATACTCTACGCCGGTCGGCCCCCCGCCAGCGACGACGAAGGTGAGCAGGGCAGCCCGCCGCTCCGGGTCTGGCTCCGAGACGGCCCGCTCGAAGCAGCCCAGGACATGGTTCCGCAGGGCTACCGCTTGATTCAGGTCCTTGAGCCCGAAGGCGTGCGTGGCAACCGTATCAAGGCCGAAGAAGTTGGGCATACTGCCGGTTGCCAGGACGAGGTAATCGTAGGGAATTGGCCCGTCAGCGGTCAGGAGCTGCTGGTGCTCAGCGTCAATATGCTCGACCTCGGCCATACGGAAGCGCACATTGGGGATGCCGCGCAGGATGCGCCGGACCGGCTGGGCAATCTCTTCAGGCTCGAGGGCAGCCGTGGCCACCTGGTAGAGCAGGGGCTGAAAACAGTGGTAGTTGTGACGATCCACGATGAGGACGTCGGCCTCGACGCCCGCGAGGCCTCGCGCAACGCGAAGCCCGCCGAATCCCGCTCCCACGATGACCACGCGCGGCCAGCCGCCGAGAATCGGGACGCGTCGGTCTCGCTGGCGCTGGCGCAGGATCCAGCCGAGCCCAGCCGTAACCGCGCTCCCGAGCGCAAAAGCTGCTATTTCACCAAATCGTGCCATCTGTACCCTCGTCGGGGATGCTCAGTTCTCGCGGCTTCCCGTGCCACCTGAAGGGGATCTTGTGCCACCGGATCAGGCCTCAAGCAGCAGTAGCTCAGGATCCTCAATAAGCTCCTTGACCCGGACCAGGAACTGGACCGCGACCCGACCGTCGATGATGCGGTGGTCGTATGTCAGGGCAACGTACATCATCGGGCGGATGACCACCTGTCCCTGGATAGCGACAGGGCGTTCGATGATTCGATGCATGCCCAGGATCGCGGCCTGAGGTGGGTTCACGATTGGCGTTGAGAGAAGTGATCCGAACACGCCGCCGTTGGTGATGGTGAACGTCCCGCCCCGCAGCTCCTCGAGCCCGAGCTGGTTCTCTCGCGCCCGTTTCGCAAGGTCGGCGATCTCCCGCTCGATTTCGGCGAAGCTCTTGCGGTCGGCATCGCGGATAACCGGTACGACGAGGCCGGCTTCGGTGTCGACGGCGATACCGATATCGTAGTAGTGCTTCACGATGAGTTCGTCGCCCTGCATCTCGGAGTTCACGTGAGGGAAGGCCTTGAGCGCTCCGATGGATGCCTTGACGAAGAAAGACATCAGGCCGAGGCTCACCCCGTACTTGGCCAGGAATGCCTCGCGCCGCCGGCGGCGGAGCTCCATAACCGCCGACATATCAATCTCATTGAAGGTTGTCAGAAGAGCCTGGGTGTGCTGGGCCTCCAGGAGTCGGCGGGCGATAGTCAGACGCCGGCGCGAGAGCCGGATCCGCTCTTCTCGCCGCTCGACCCGCGCCGCTGGCGGCTGCTCGGTCGGGAGCGGCGCGGTCTCGATCGGCGGGGCGGCCGGCCCGGCTGGTGGAGGCGGCGGTGGTGCTGTGGGAGCGACGGCCGGGCCGGCAGGTGGCGCGGCAGGCCCGGTTGGATGCTGCTGGAGATAGGCCATGACATCCTCGCGGGTAATCCGTCCACCGGGGCCGGTGCCGCGGACCTCCGTCAGCGGAACGCCGTACTCGGCGGCGATCTGCCGGGCAACCGGCGAGGCGAGAACCTCTGAGGGCGCGGCAGCCGCTTGCGGTGGTGCGGCGGGTGCCGTGGGGGATGGCTGCTCGGCCGCGCTGGCCACCACGCCCAGGACATCCCCGACGTGAACAACCTCGCCTGCCTGGTGCAGGATCCTCTGCAGAACGCCGCTCGAATCCGCGGTCACCTCGAGATTCACCTTCTCAGTTTCCAGTTCGACCACCGGCTCGCCTGCGGCCACGGCCTCGCCCGGGCTCTTGAGCCACCGGCCGACAGTCGCTTCAACGATCGACTCGCCGAGGGGAGGGACGCGAATCTCACTCTCCATGGCCAACCTCAAGCGGGGCAGGTTCCGCATGCGTCGGTGCTGTTGGCTGGAATGCGGCCTGGACGAGCGCCTCCTGTTCGGCCCGATAGAGGTCGTGGGCACCGACAGCCGGGCTGGCGCTCTCCGGGCGCCCGACGTAAGACAGGGAGGCACGCGGGCCGACCAAGGTGCGCAGGTAGGGCTCGACGAAGGCCCATGCGCCCATGTTCCGCGGCTCTTCCTGAACCCAGATGACCTCCCGGAGCGCCGGGTAGGAGGCCAGCAGCTGGGCGAGCTCGCTGGTCGGGAACGGATAGAGTTGCTCGATCCGCACGATCGCGGTCTCAGAGTGCTGTGCGCGCCAGGAACTCGCGGCGAGATCAACGTAAACGTGTCCGGAGCACAGGATCAGGCGGCGAATCCGATCGGCGCGTGCTCGAGCTTCACGGTCATCGATCACCGGCTGGAAGGCGCCGCTGGCGAGCTCGGAGAGGTGCGAGGCCGCAAGCGGATGGCGGAGCAAGCTCTTGGGAGTAAAGATCACCAGCGGGCGTGGTTCACGCGAGAGGAGCGCGGCCTGCCGTCGGAGCAGATGGAAGTACTGCGCGGCGGTGGTGCAGTTCGCAATGCGCATGTTTCCGCGCGCTGCAAGCTGCAGGAATCGCTCTACACGTGCGCTCGAGTGCTCCGGTCCTTGCCCCTCCAGGCCGTGGGGCAGAAGCAGGATCAGCGAGGTCGTCTGTCCCCACTTGGCCTGGCCGCTGGCGATGAACTGATCGATCATCACCTGCGCGACATTGGCGAAGTCTCCGAACTGGGCCTCCCACAGCACCAGGGCATCGTGGGCCTGGGTGCTGTAGCCGTACTCGAAGCCGAGCGGCGCCGCCTCGGCGAGCGGACTGTCATAGACCTCGAACGAGGCCCGCGCCTCTGGCAGAGCCTGGAGAGGGATATAGGTCGCGCCGGTCTCGAAATCGTGCAAGACCAGGTGACGCTGGCTGAACGTGCCCCGCGCGGTATCCTGGCCAGTGAGCCGAATCGGGACGCCATCAACGAGCAGCGAGGCAAAGGCGAGCGCCTCGGCGTGCGCCCAGTCGATGAGCCCGTCCGTCTCCGTCGCGGCACGGCGCCGCTCGATCCAGCGAACGAGCTTCGGATTGACTGTAAAGCCTGCCGGGATCATGTGCAGCTGCTCGTTGAGCCGCCGGAGCCGGTCCATCGGGACTGCGGTGACGATCGGCGCTGGCGTATCTTCCTCGGGCGCTGGTTGAGCCGCGATGGATGGCGCCGCGCGCTGAGCCTGGTAAGCTGTCTGCAAACGATCGGTTGCCTCCCGGAGCATGCGCTCGGCCTCGGATTGGGAAACCTCACCCAGGTGGGCCAGGTGCTCTGCCCAGATCGCCCGAACGGTTGGGTGCCCCTGGATGCGGCGGTAGAGCATCGGCTGGGTATAGGTCGGCTCATCCGCTTCGTTATGGCCCCACCGGCGATAGCCGATCAGATCAATCAGGACATCCTTATGGAATTGCTGCCGGTAGCGGTGAGCCAGGCGGATCGCGGCGATGCACGCCTCGGGATCATCGGCATTCACGTGGATGATCGGGATCTCGAAGCCTTTAGCCAGGTCACTCGCGTAGAGGGTTGACCGATCCGCCGAGGGCGGCGTGGTGAAGCCGAGCTGATTGTTGGTGATGATGTGAATCGTGCCGCCGGTGCGGTAGCCGGTGAGACGCGAGAGGTTCAGCGTCTCGGCAACGATCCCTTCCCCCGGGAAGGCGGCATCGCCGTGCACCAGAACCGGGATCGCCCGATCCTCATCGCGTTCCGGGCGGCCTGGCCGATCTCGACGCTCACTGCTTGCCCGGCACATCCCCTCGACCACCGGATTAACGAACTCGAGGTGGCTTGGGTTGGGCGCAAGGGTCACGGTCATGGCGACCGGTCGGCCGCTTCCGAACGCGGTACGTGCCCCGAGGTGGTAGGTGACGTCGCCCGTCCATCCCAGGTCGCTCCGCTCGGAGGGCGGCACGCTCTCTGCCGCGGCGTGGTGCATCTCAGCGAAGATCTCGGTGGGCGGCTTGCCCAGGACCTGGGTCAGGACAGACAGGCGACCGCGATGTGCCATGCCGAGCCAGATCGAGCGGGCGCCATCCTCGGCGGCGCACCCGATCAGCTCGAGGAGCATCGGGACCAGCATATCGACGCCCTCGATCGAGAAGCGCTTCTGGCCCGGGAATGTGCGGTGGAGGAACCGCTCGAACGCTTCGACTGCCGTGAGCTGTTCAAGGATCCGCCGTCGATCGATCGGCTCGTTTGGATCACTGAATCGGCGGCTCTCGACAGCATTCTGGAGCCAGATACGCTCGGCCGCGCTCTGCACGTGCCGGAACTCATAGCCGGTAGTGCCGCAGTAGATCTGGCGGAGCAGCGAGATGGCGACCGCGGCGTTCGGCGCGTGTGCCGCGACTGGACCACCGACGATGGCGGCAGGAAGTCGCTCGAGGTCGGCGTCGGTCAGGCCGTAGCTGGCCGGCTCGAGGGAGGGATCCCCCGGCGGCGGGGTGCCCAGCGGATCGAGACGCGCCCCGAGGTGGCCGTACGCCCGGATCGCGCGTGCCAGATTGGATGCGCCAACGATCTGATCAATCGTGAAAGGGCTGACCCCTGCCAGAGGGGTAGGCGCTGTCGGGGGAGGGCTCCAGGTCGCGAACCAGGCGCGGGCATCTGGCGGGACCGACGACGGATCACGCAGGTAGCGCTCGTACAGCTCGATGACGTAGCCGGCGTTCGGTCCGAGAAACTCCTTGAGAAAATCGCTCTGAATAGACTGTGTCTGATGTACCATTGCATGACATTATAGCCGATTGCGCGGCATGCGTGCAGGCGAGGCGGTGCTGACGGTAGAGAGCCGCTCGGGCGAGGGCTTTCTCTGCGGGGAATCGCTGGTCTAGCGTTTGAATGGAGCCGGGCGCCGCTTGCCCCCAGACGAGCCCCGCAGGTGAGTTGCGACATACAGGTGCTCGTCCAGCATGAATGCGTTCGAGATGAGCGCGCAGATGACCCCGGCGTAGAGCCAGGCGGGGGCGTGTGGGTTGGAGAAGAGCCCGGCCAGGAAGCCAATGATCGCCAGGCCAAGCGCGATCCCGCCTGCGAGAGCACCCGGCAGGGCATCGGTAAAGGGCCGCGTTTCCACGGTGCCCTCCCGGGCGAGCACGAGCCGGTCCGTATCAACGATTACTGCGAGACCGTCCAGAGCCACAACGATTGCCAGAACGAGCCAGAGGTTCCGATAGGGGCTTCCCTGTAGCCCAAGCGCAACTGCGACAACCTCGAGAACAAGGGCCAGGGCAATGAGCGCACGGCCGAACAGGGCTTCAATCCATCGGCTTCCCTGAGTGCCGCGTCGTCGGTGTTCATCCAACGCGGCACCGACTGTGGCAATGCCGCAGACCGCGGCCGCTCCAAAAAGCGTCGGTGGATCACTCTGATCGATCAGATCGGCGATCAGGCCGCCGAGACCGAGCAGGATGGTGAGCGCAAGAAGGGCGATTCCAGCAGCCGAGTCGGTCAGACGGCGCACCTGCGGCCCCCTTACGTGCAGAGTATTCTTTCCGATACCCCATGTGTATCATGATGGCGGCAGGTGTACAATGGTAGCACGGTCGGTGGAGCCGGGAGGGGCCCGATGGGGCTGTTAGAACGGGTGCGCGCGATCATCCGGGCGAATATCAGTGACATCCTCAATCGCGCCGAGGACCCGGAGAAGGCGCTCGACCAGATGATCGCCGATATGAACGAGAACCTGGTGAAGGCGCGCCAGGCCGCAGCCCTCGCGATTGCTGCCCAGAGCCGGCTGCAGGCGCAGTACGAGCAGCGCATTCAGGCAGCCGAGGAGTGGCAGCGGCGGGCTGCGGCGGCGGTTGACCGGGGTGATGATGATGCGGCCCGCGATGCGCTTCGCCGCAAGCTCCAGTATCAGCGGGAGGCAAAACAGCTCCACGAGAGCCTGCAGGCGCAGTCGGCGCATCTGGAGGATCTGCGCTCGAATGTCGAACAGCTCGAGGCGCGCATCCAGGAGACGATCCTGCGGCGCAATCAGCTTGTGGCGCGCTATCGGACTGCCGAGGCATCGCAGAAGCTGGCTCAGGAACTCGCCCGCACCGGAACGCTGGGGGCGACGATGGAGCAGCTGGAAAGCAAGGCGATCGATGCCGAGGCGCAAGCAGCCGCCTATCACGAGCTGAGTCGCGACAGCCTTGAAGAGCGCTTTGCCCAGCTGGAGGAAGGAACGAGTGTCGAAGACGAGCTGGCGGCCTTGAAGCAACAGCGACTGCTCGGTCAGGGGCGTTCAGAGGGGTGAAGGGAACGACTATGCACGTGAGACGATATCACCAGTGGATCCTGGCGTTCGTAGTCGCTATTGCGCTGGTGTTCCTGCTTGTGGCGCCCGCGCTGGCGCTTGGCGGAGGGGTCGGCGGCGGTAGCCGCTTTGGTGGTGGCTTTGGTGGTGGTTCGGAAGGGGGCGGTGTGCCAAACGGTGGCTGTCTCA
>JADGGD010000216.1 GCA_019690095.1 Chloroflexota bacterium | reverse complement strand
AACGGCGGCCGGGCGCAGGTATCCTGCTCGACGATGTACCACTCGGCGCTCGTTGCGGCGGCGAAGATCGCCGCGAAGTCGAGCACGCCCTCGCCGACCTCGGCGAAGGTGGGGGTCGGTCCGGCCGTCATGTCCTTGAGGTGAACGAGCGGACAGCGTGCGGCGTAGCGGCGGATCCAGGCCGCCGGATCCTCCCGGGCGTAGGCGATCCAGTAGACGTCGGGCTCCCAGAAGACCAGCGCCGGGTCGGTCTCGCTCAGGAGGATCTCCATGCCGGTCACCCCCTCGAAGCGCTCGAACTCGAAGGCGTGGTTGTGGTAGGAGAGCCGGGCCCCGAGCCGCTGGCACTGTCGGCCGAGGTCGTTGAGCTTCGCGGCGAGGGCGCGGTAGCCGGCCGCGCTCCGGTAGGAGGAGGGCGCAACCGGGACGACCAGGTCGCCGCTTCCCAGGGTCTGCAGGGCTTCGACCTCCGCGGCAAGCCCGCTCTCCAGGGCCTCCAGGGCCACGTGCGATCCAGCGACGCGCAGGCCGAGCCGGGCGAGCAGGTCGGCGAGGTCGGCGGCGGCCATGCCGCCGGAGCCGGCCAGCTGGACCGCCGGGTAGCCAATCTCCGCCACCTTCTCCAGGGTGCCGCGAAAGTCTGCCCGTGCCGCATCGCGGACGGTGTACATTTGCAGTGCAATGCCTGGACCGGCCATTCCTGGCTCCTTCCTCGACATGCCGCCGCGCGGTGCAGCGGTTCCCAACGGCGCGGCGGCTGCGATCATGCCATAGAGGCGCGACTGCGGCCCCGGCGCCCCGGGGCGCCAGGATCGCGCGGGGTCAGTGTACACCGCTGGCTCAGGCGGTGCAAACGCGGCCGCCCGCGCCGCGTTCTTTTCAGCCGCGCCGGGGCGTGGTATGCTGATTGATAAGACGCGCGGGGCAGAGCAGGCCACATCGCGCACAGCACGATTTTCCAGATCGCTCAAAGGGTCACGTTCCAGCCGGCGTCATCGAATCGAGCAGGGAGGAGCCTCGCCGGACCCGTGTTCGCTTCTTTGCGCCATGCACCGATCCTGGCCGCCCTCACGCTGGCCCTTGCCCTGGCCGCCGGCTGCGGCGCCGCGGCCGCGCCGCCTGCTCCGCCGCTGGCCCGGAACGCCGCCGCGGTGGACGGCGCGGTCAGCTCGCTTTCCCTCTCCGGTGCGCCGCGCCCGTCCGTGCCGGTCGTTCGCGCCACCCGTGCGGTCGACCAGGTTGTGCCGTCAGCCGTCTCTGCCCCTTTGGTCGCTTCCCCGCCGCGGCCGACGCCCAGCCCGCGCCGCGCCGCGCCCACGCCCGAACAGCCGTCCGCCGTCGAGCGGATCGCCCGGCTCGCCGAACTGCGGGCTCCGCGGCTGGTGGTTCGGCCGGCCGCCACCCCGCGCCCCGGGGGAGCCGTGCACGCCGCGATTATCGAGCCGCCGCGCGCGCTCCCGCCGTCCCACACCACTGAGCCGCAAGAGCCGCCGCCCCCGTCTGTAGCCCCACCCATGCCGCGCGGGCTGGAGAAGATCCAGCACTTTGTGTTTATCATGCAGGAGAATCGGAGCTTCGACTCCTACTTTGGCACCTATCCCGGCGCCGATGGGATCCCGCCCGGGGTCTGCCTGCCCAATCCGCGCGGCGGACCGTGCATCGCGCCGCATCACGACCCGAGCCCGCTCAACCGCGGCGGCCCGCACGATCTCAGCGATGCGGTGGCCGATATTGACGGGGGACGGATGGACGGGTTCGTCGCCCGGGCGTACGTCGAGATGGGGCGGGCCCTGCCGGTGCCCTGTCCCCCCAGCCGGGCCTCCTGCGCGCCGGCCGCCGATCCGCGCGACGTGATGGGCTGGCACGACAGCCGCGAGATCCCCAACTACTGGAACTACGCCCGCCTCTACGTCCTCCAGGACCACATGTTCTCCTCGGTGCCGAGTTATACCCTTCCCAATCGGCTCTACCTGCTGGCCGGCCAGAGCGGCGGCCTGCTCCGCCACGCCCAGCTCCGTCCGGCGACCTTCCGCTTCCCGCTGATCGTCGAGTCGCTCACGGCCCACGGCGTCTCCTGGCGCTATTATGTCACCTCTGGTCAGCGCCTCGATCCGGTGACCGGCCAGGTGATTGATGCGCCGGCCGAACAGCAGGCCGTTACGCGGTTCAGCTACTTCAATCCACTCCCGGCGTTTGCCCAGGTTGCGGCCAGTCCTACCCTGCGCCGGTCCATCGTGGATACCAGCCAGTTCTACCGAGATGCGCGGGAGGGGCATCTGCCCGCGGTCGCCTGGGTTGCCCCCTCAGAGCCGCTGAGCGAGCACCCGCCGCACGATATCCGCCTGGGCATGGCCTACGTGACCGGCCTGGTCAATGCGGTGATGGAGGGGCCGGACTGGAGCTCGACGGCCATCTTCATCTCCTACGACGAATGGGGCGGTTTCTACGATCACGTGCCACCGCCGCGCCTGGGCGGGCAGGAGGTCGGCCTGCGGGTGCCGGGGCTGGTGATCAGCCCGTACGCGCGCCAGGGCTACATTGATCACCAGATCCACACGCCGGCCTCCTGGCTGCGCATCGTCGAGGAGCGCTTCGGCCTGCCGCCGCTGACCTGGCGGGATGCCGAGGCCGATGACATGATCGCGGACTTCGACTTCAGCCAGAGGCCGCGGCCGCCGGTCCTCCTCGCCGCAACGCCGGAGGGCTCGCCGTACCCGCATCCGCTCCAGGTGATCCAGCGGTGATCCCCGGCGCCCGGCGGCGCGGGGAAGCTGGCTCCTTATCCTGCGGTGCCCGCGGCGGGCCGGCGCTGGCCGGGTGAGCGCGGGAAGCGCTCTTCCCCTTGCGGCGGGCACGTCGGTCGGGTACCCTGACGCCGGTGACCGCGCCGGGCCGACGACCCGGGCCGCGGATTGAGGAGGGCGTTCGTGAAGATTACCAACCTCAGGCTGTTCCACGTCCGTCCGCGCTGGCTCTTCCTGAAGATTGAGACCGATGAGGGGATCGTCGGCTGGGGCGAGCCGGTCGTCGAGGGGCGGGCCCGAACCGTCGAGACGGCGGTGAGGGAACTGGCGGATTACCTGATCGGCCAGGATCCCCGGGCGATCGAGCACCACTGGCAGGCCATGTACCGCCACCAGTTCTATCGGGGCGGGCCGGTCCTCTGCAGTGCGATCAGCGGGGTTGATCAGGCCCTGTGGGACATCTTCGGCAAGTCAGTTGGCCTGCCGGTGTACCGTCTGCTCGGCGGTCCGACCCGCCAGCGCATCCGAGTGTACGCGCACTGCGGCGGCGCGACGCCGGAGGAGGCCGCCGCCAGCGCGCGGGCTCGCGTCCGGGAGGGCTTCACCGCCCTGAAGACCGGCTTCCCGGGGACGGTGCGCCTGATCGAGTCGCCCGCCTTCATCGAGCGCTGTGTGGCACGGATCGCGGCGATGCGCGAGGCGGTCGGCAACGAGATTGACATTGCGGTGGACCTGCACGGCAAGTTCAGCCCGGCGACTGCCATCCGGCTGATTAAGGAGCTCGAGCCCTACCGGCCGATGTTCGTCGAGGAGCCGTGCCTCAACGAGAATGTGGACACCATGGTGACGATCGCCCGCACGACGACGATTCCGATCGCGACGGGCGAGCGGCTCTTCACGCGGTGGGGCTTCCGAGAGTGGATCGAGAAGCAGGCGGCGGCGATCTACCAGCCGGACCTCTCGCACGCCGGGGGCATCTCCGAGGTGCGGCGCATCGCGGCGATGGCCGAGACCTACTACGCTGGCATCGCCCCCCACTGCCCGCTCGGTCCGATCTCGCTGGCGGCGGGCCTTCAGATCGCCGCGGCGATCCCGAACTTCGTCTGCCAGGAGCAGGTGAGCCTGGGGGACGGTTACCTGAAGCGGCCGTTCGTCGTGCGGGACGGCTATGTAGACCTGCCGACCGGCCCGGGTCTGGGGATCGAGGTGGACGAGGAGGCGCTGGCGGACAAGCTCTTCGACGGGAGCTGGCAGAATCCGCGGACCTACCACGAGGATGGGTCAGTCGCGGACTGGTGAGGAGGGGCCGATGCCGGATCTGCTCTTCTTCTTCGACAGCGAGGACTACGAGACGCCCGCCGCGGATGAGGGCGAGCGGTGGTGGGCCGAGGCGCTGAGCCGCCACGGCCTGACCGGCTGCTTCAACCTGGTCGCCGAGGAGGCGCGGGCCCTGCGCGACCGCGGGCGGCAGGACGTGCTCCGGGCGCTCGCCCGCCACGAGATCGGCTATCACTCGAACCTGCACTCGGCCCACCCGGTCCACGTCGAGTACCTGGAAGAGATGGGCTGGGACGAGGGCGTGGCGGCGGTGCTGGCGCGTGAGGCCCGGGGCGTCGCCGATGTGCGCGATCTGACCGGCCAGCACCCGGCCACCTACTGCAAGCCGGGCTCGAACTGGGCTCCCCAGGTGCTGGAGGCGATGACCCTGCTGGGCATTCCGGTCTTCTGCGATGCGCCATTCGAGTGGGCTCCCGGCCGCCCGCTGTGGTACTGCGGCAGTCTCTGCGTTGGCTACCACACCTCGTTCGACCGCTACTTCGACGTGCCGGACCGCCGCGCCCGCATGCGGGCCGACCTGCTCGCCCTGCTGGAGGAGCGAGAGCGGACTGGCGGTGTGGTGGTGATGTACACGCATCCGTGTCGGTTGATGACCGCCGCGTTCCCGTCCACCTTCACCGCCGGGCAGAGCCGGCCCCGCTCGGCCTGGCGGCCGTCGCCGCTCCGCCCGCGCAGTGAGGTGGAGGCGCTGATGGCCGATTTCGACGACTTTCTCGATTGGGTTGCCCACGCCAGCGGCGCCCGGGTGATCACCTACCGCGAGCTGTACCGGCGGCTCCAGCCCGG
>JADGGD010000215.1 GCA_019690095.1 Chloroflexota bacterium | reverse complement strand
CTGCTGACCAGATCGCTGCTCAGATGAAGCAAGCTGGCTACTAGATCGAGATTATCGTGGGTATGCAAGGGGACTCGTCCGGGCCATTTGTCGCGAGGGCTGACGTCAGCCCGGTCGAGATATCCTCGACCGAGAGACGCTGGTCGCGCCAGCGCCGTCTGGCCTACCAGATCCTGGTGCCGGTTCTAGGCACGATCTTCCTGATCGCGACGATACCGTTCGTGGTCGCGCTGGTCCAATCGTTGACCAGCGCGACTGGGCGGTTCGTTGGGCTCCAAAACTACATCCTGGCGCTCCAGAATGTGCTTCTCTACGAATCTATCGGCAGGACGCTCGTCTATGGGGCGATCGTCCTGCCGTCGGAAATCCTCTTCGGCCTTGGGCTCGCGCTCCTGCTTCATCGACAGGTGCGCTCAGCGGCGATTCGTGTGGTGATCTACATTCTGGCAGTTATCCCGCTGGTTGTTCCTCCCGTCGCTGTTGGCGTCGTTGCTCGCTTGGTCTATGCGCCGGGCTATGGCGTCCTGAATCAGCTACTTCTCCGTGCTGGCCTCATCCATCAGGAGATTCGCTGGCTCGGCGACCCGACTCTTGCCACCCTCGCAGTCGCGAGCGTGGACATCTGGCAGTGGACCCCTTTCGTCTATCTCGTTCTCTTTTCAGGATTGCAGACAGTGCCACAAGAGGCAGTCGAGGCAGCTCAGGTCGATGGGGCAGGAGGGTGGGCTCAGTTCTGGTATATCGAACTCCCTTATTTGCAACCGCTATTTATCCTCATTTTCTTTTTCCGCCTTGCTGACGTGCTCCGGGCGTTCGACCATATTTTCATTCTTACGGGTGGGGGGCCAGGCACAACGACCCAGTTGCTCAGCATCTATCTGTACCGGGTCGAGTTCAAGTTCAATGATACCCCGCAGGCAGCCGCGTTAGCAGTCGTCGTGATGGTTGTGATCAGTCTCTTCTACTCCTTTGTCACGCGTGTCCTGCCTTTGGAGCGAAACTAGAGATGGTCTGGCGGCATCTGATCACTGTGTTTCGTCTGCTTGTCGCCATTATCGGGATCGCAACATTTGGAATTCTCTACGTATTTCCCCTCTATTGGCTCTTGGTGACGTCCCTTAAGGGAAAGGGAGAGCTCTATCAGGCGAGTGTCACGCTCTATCCCCATCTGCCGACCGTGGAGGCCTACATCCGTGTTCTGGTCGAGCGGGGATTTTGGGTCCTCCTTCGCAATAGTGTCGTGGTCTGCATGGCAACGGTGATCACCACCCTGATTCTTGGCCTACTCGTCGTCTACCCGCTGACCCGATTGGACGTCCCTCGCCGCTTGCGCCTGAGCGTCCTGAGCTGGTCGCTGTCGTTGCGGTTTCTTCCTCCGATTGCAGTTGTTATCCCGTACTTTACCATCGTTCGAACCATCGGTCTCTATGATAATCCGCTCGCGCTAATCCTGATCTATACCCTCTTCAATCTCCCCTTCTCAATCTGGATGCTCAAGGGATTCTTCGATGAGATTCCGCGTGAGATCGAGGAGGCTGCCCTGGTTGATGGTGCCAGCCGCTGGACCGATTTTCGGTTGGTCCTGCTACCACTGGTGCGCCCGGGCCTCCTCGGAGCAGGGATCATTATCTTTAGCTTCGCCTGGAGCGAGTTCCTCTTCGCCCTGATTCTGACCGCCACGCCGCAGGCACAGACCTTCCCGGTCGGCGTGCAAGGATTGGTGACGCAGTTCGAGGTAATCTGGAACGATATGGCTGCCGCCGGGACGATTGCGATGGTCGTTCCACTCACATTGATGGTCCTGGCCCGGCGCTATCTCATTACCGGCCTGACCTTTGGAGTGATTCGCGAGAAGTAAGGGGAGTTATTCCGGCGATGCCTCGCGTTGGGGGGTTAAGCAACCCGCTGATCTCTACTCCCGGATAGCCCGACCTCCTCCACCACGCCCGGTCGATAGCTTAACTCTTTGACCGCTTCGACCAGCCGCCTCAGATCAGCGTTTGGATCATAGCGGAAGCGTGCTTCGCCATGCCGAAAGCTCGCCGTGGCCTCCGACGCCCCTGCGTGTGTGAGCGCCTGAACAACGTGCTGTTCGCAGCGTGGACAGGTCCCCCCGCGAATGGCCATCCGGAAATGGTGGTCTGCCATCCTCATCCTCTCCTCTCTTCCCGGGATCGCCCGCGCCTCACGGAATCGGGCAGCAGCCTGCCGGGATCGCCTCGGATGATCGGATTGCTCCGTTCGAGCCGGTCACCAGGGCGGCCACGGTATCCATCAGGGTCGCCTCGGTCAGTGGGCCGACCTGCACACCCCGAATCACTCCCGTGGCGTCGATGAAGTAGGTTGTTGGCAGGATAGTCAGCGCATAGCCCTGGGAGACGGTGCCGCGCTGATCGACGACGATCGGGACGCTCAGACCCAGCTTGGTCGCAAAGGATTGCACATCCTGCGGTGACTCCTTCAGGTCGACGAGCAGAATCTGCAGTCCCTGGGCATGGTACTTCTGGTAGGTGGCCTGGAACGCTGGCAGCTCCTCTTGGCACGGCCCACACCAGGTCGCGAAGAAGTTCAGCACGACCGGCTGGCCCCGGAAGTCGCGGAGGCGGACCGTCTTGCCGTCCAGGCCAGCCAGCGAGAAATCCGGGGCGGGCTGGCCCACGCGCGGCCCCGCTTGTCCTCCACTGGTGGTCAGCGCCCGGGTCGCAGTGGCTGAGGAAGACGGCTGCACGATCATTCGGTTGGCCATACTGCGGGTGAGAGCTGCATGGCTCGGAGTGCTGGCTGGGCCCATCACCGTGCGGGGCGGCAAGGACGTCTCGGCGGCCCGGGGCGGGGTGGCGGTGACCCCCCTCTCCACGGTCGGAGCAGTGGTTTCTGCCGTCGGGCTCGCCAGGATGGTGGGCTGAGCAGTCGGCTCACCGGGCACACGCAGTGTCGCGGATGGGATCGGGTTCGCGCCGCTCGCGGCGCGATTGGTCGCGACCGGGCTGCCCCTGGATGGTGCACGACAGCCGCCCAGGAACGGCGCGAGGATCAGGAGAAGTGCAACGAGAACCAGGCCAGATCGCGGATGGCCCATGAGGCTTTCCTCCGTGTGGGCAGAATCGCCAGGGTGCCGGTTCCCAGCGGGGTCTGTGCCCTCCTGCCGAGACACGAGATCCGTCAGTCGCTTCATCTGGGCCTTCCTCACGGGAGTAGCCCTCTGCTCGCGCCGGTCGCCCTGCTCCCCACGCGCTCGCCCCGGGTGTGAAAGATCTTCTGTGGGCGTGCTGAGAAGGATCTGAGGGCACCGGGCGCTAGCCTGGCCTGACTCCGAGATACGGCCACCAGTACACGATGAGATAGACCCCGGCGCCGGTCAGCAGGAGTGCCCCGGCACGCTCGACATACGGGAGAGACGCGCGAAATGCGCGGACGATCACCTCCTTTGACAGGGCCGTCGCGACGCTCACCGCCATCAGGACGGCCCCCATCCCCAGGGCGTAGCTGACAAACTCCAGGATCGCCGCGCCCAGCCCAGCGGTCGCCAGGGCCCCACCGATGACGACCAGAAAGACCGGCAGGGTGCAGGAGAGGGATGGCAGGAGAGGGATGCCGCCTCGTAGGCCACGCCAAAAAGGAAGAAACCAGCGGGACTTCTCCACCGCGGCGGCTGAACCCGGTGCAGGAGGACGATGCCAAGCGAACGGCCGCTCAGCAGCAGCCAGAGCCCCAGGAGCGCGAGGATGACCCCGATCGCAAAGCCAAGCCAGGGGAAGATACTGCTGAGCGCCTGCCCTCCCGCCGCAAGAGCCGCTCCCACCACCGTGAAGAGCGCGACAAAGCCAGCGGTCGCGGCAAGACCGAGGCCCAGTCCCGCCGCGCCGCGCCGCCAGACCGGCTGGTCACGCTCCCGGAGGTCAGCTGTTCCCAGGTAGTACGACACAAGGGTTGGCAGCATCACGAAGCCGCAGGGATTGACGGTCGCCGCCATCCCGGCCGCGAAGGCGTAGGCGAGAGGCAGCGCGTTCATAACAGTGTCTCCACGAGCTGCTGCAGGCGCGCCTGGGGGATCGTCTGCCCGATCCGGAAGGCAATCCGTCCCTGCCGATCGATGATGATCGAGGTCTCGAGCGACGTGACGCCGTAGGCCGCAGCAATCT
Source organism: Chloroflexota bacterium (assembly GCA_019690095.1). Classification (GTDB taxonomy): domain Bacteria; phylum Chloroflexota; class UBA6077; order FW602-bin22; family CADDYW01; genus JADGGD01. Next base: position 741 of record JADGGD010000215.1, on the reverse strand, counting down.
GGAGACCCGGGTCCAGTGCCCAGAGCTGGGGACCGTTGCCGCTGCGCTGGCGGAAATCGGCCCACTGTGCCGGACCCTCACTCGGGTCGACATCCAGCATCACCACCTCCAGCCCGCGCGCGTGATCGTGCTGATAGATCTGGGTCCAGGCCTGGGCCTCGGGGACACAGGTCGGGCACCAGGCTGCCGCAAAGTACAGCCCGACCACCTTCCCACGGGCCTGGCTCAGCTGGAAGGTTCGGCCATCGAGCGTGGTCACCCGAAAGTCCGGCGCCGCCGTACCGCCAGCCGGCGGCAGAGCAGCACCCGCCTGCCCACTCCAACCACTGGCGAAGAGGTTCAGCCCGATAAGGGCCAGTACGGCCATCGCCACCACCAGCGCCGTCACCGTGCCAATCGACAGTCGCCGCGGGATCGACCGGGCTGGCGGGGGCCTTCGCTCCGGTGTCGTCTTCATCTGCACACTCTACCTCCGATTCTGGGCCTTCAGGACGGCAGTCCGGGGTTCTGGCTGCTGCTCCTCCACCGGCCGGGGCCGCGGCCCCGGCGGACAACAGGGCTGACCGTCCTTCCGGGCGATCCCCCGCCCGAGGAGAGACAACCCGAGCCCGAGCGCCGCAAGGAAATACGCGGCTGCTGCCAGCGTGATCAGCCCGGTCTGCTGCGCGAGGGAGGCTCCCAGCGCGGTTCCGCCCAGCACACTGAGCAGGAGGGGGAGGGTCAGGAGCAGGTGGCAGGGGC
>JADGGD010000033.1 GCA_019690095.1 Chloroflexota bacterium | reverse complement strand
GGGTAACCCGGTAGAGGGCACGAAGGGATGGGACCGCGGATGGTGGAGGTGGAGTGCGGCGGGGATGTATGAGGCTAGCCGGGAGCGGTGTGGCGACAGGCCGACGCGGTGCTGTGATGATTGGCGGCTCCGCCAGGGCTGCCAATCCCGCCCTCCCCGGAGCCTTATCACTAGACAGAATCATTAATTGACAGAATAACTGTGGAGGATAAGGTGGATAGTTCCAAGAATCGCCAATATGCATAGCGAATAATAAGTGGACATAATCAATAGACGGTACTGATGGAGCGGGTGGTGGGTGGAACAGGGCACGAGGAGGGACGCGCCGCGCGCGGGCTGCCCGTGTCCTGCTAGAATGGGGCCAGATCGCCGGCGTAGCCCCTGGGAGACTGGGAGACCGTCGAGGACGGCGATCCTCTCGGTAGAGCAGAAAGGCGGTCCCGAAAGGCTCAAGTGTCCTTTCGGGATTACGGCCGCGCCGGCGGCGTTGACGCTGTGCTGCACTGCCTCCGAGAAGCGGCGGCATTGTAGGAGGCCCGGGAGTGGAGAGGAAGGTTGTTTACCGTCCGGGCGAGGCAGCATCCCGCCTAGGAATTCCCCCCAGCACCCTCCGCCTTTACTCGGCCCGCTTCGCTGACTTGCTCTCGTCAGCCGCTGGCGGTGGCGCCCAGGGGGATACGGCGGAAGGCCGCCACCGCCGCTATACTCCGGAGGACCTGGCCGTCCTGGCGGAGATCCGCCGCCTCCTCGCGGCTGGTCTGAGCTCTGAACTCGTCCGCCTCCAGCTCGGTGGGGGCCAGCAGCAGGCTCGCCTGTCCCTCCCCGCTGGTCCGGCTCAGCCCCCTTCCGGTCGATCGATCCGTCGCACACGGCGGGCTTCCCAGGGGCGCAGATCGAGTGCCCGCCTGCACGTGGGCGGATCCCCGGAGTCCGAAGAGGGGGATCATCCGGGACTCGACGAGCGCCTGACTGAGGTGAGGCGGTGGATCGAGGAGGAACTCGCGAATGTCGTCGAACGCCTGGATCAGATCGCGGTACGCCTTGAGACCGCCGTGACCGGAATCGAGACGCTGGCGCGGCGGCTGGATCACCTGGACGGTCGGCTGGGCGACCTGGAGCGGGTGCTGGCCGAAGGGCCGGAGGGGACCGTTGCGGATGCGAGCTGGCTTGGGCGCCTCCTCCGCCGTCCCGATCGGGAACCGAGGCGCCGTCCTGGAGGGACAGCCGGCTCGAGGGAGGCCGGGAAGATTTTCACTGAATAATAGCCTTTAAATTAATGTTTATATTAACTAGTTTTGCAGCGTATGCGCGCCTGGCCGCAGCGGTCAGGACGTCGGGTCAGAGGAGGGGGTGCTGTCGGGGCAGGCAAGGCGTCGCAGGGCATCGCGAAGCCGGCTGATCGCCTGCGCCCGATGGCTCAGGCGGTTCTTGACCTCCTCGGGAAGGCTGGCAAGGGTGCACGGGTATCCATCCGGCACGAAGATGGCATCGTATCCGAATCCGCCCTGTCCCTGCTCGGAGGTGGCGATCCTGCCTGCGAGGGTACCCTCCGCCTCTGCCAGGATGCCGTGGGGATTGGCCAGGACGGCGTGGCAGACGAATCGGGCGCGGCGATCCTGGTCCGGCACCCCGGCCAGGCGTGCCAGGACGAGTGCTCGCCGATCGGCATCGGTTGCCGCGGGCCCGGCCCAGCGTGCGGATCGGGGACCCGGCCAGCCATCCAGGACGGAGATCTCCAGACCGGAATCATCGGCGAGGGCGATCAGACCGCTCGCCCGGGCGAAGGCGATCGCCTTGCGGCGTGCGTTCTCGGCATAGGTCTGGCCGTCCTCGTCGACCTCCAGGGTGATCCCTAGCTCGGATGGACGAACGGGCCGCACCGGGTAGGCGGCGAGCAGGGCCGCGAGCTCGCGCTGCTTGCCAGGGTTGTTGGTCGCAATCAGGATGGTGGCCGTGTTCACCGTGGTATCCCGCTCCTTGAGATCGGGTGCCGGCAACGACTGTCACGATGCCTGGTTCTTGTGGGCCGACTGTGGAACCCCTCACCCTCTATCGTATACCGTGATCGCAGCCAGGGGAAGGTCAGTGGTCTTCTGCGGCCGGGGCGCCGAGCACATCATCTGCTTATTGTATCACTATGGTGATGTATCAAATAAATAACTTATTTGGTCAAACTATAATAGTAGATAAATTGACCGAACTGACTGCACTGCGCGTACCTGCTGTCCGGATCGCCGGCGGTCTGCCTCGTCGAGCAGCTACTACCGGTGTATGATGCACTGGTAAAAATGCGAATCGCACAATCACGGTCGAGTGGTGCGAGAGGGGATCTACAGGTGAGTCATGGTGGGGAGCCACTGGCCCCGCGCGATCGTTCGTCCCTGCGCCGTTCAGCGGAGGAGTTGTTTGGCTCAGCGAGCCTCCTCGACCTCCTCATCCTCTTCTGTCAGGAGCCCTCTCGACCGTTCTACGTGAACGAACTGGTTCGCCTGACCGGCCGCTTCCCACGCTCGGTCCAGCTCGCGCTCACTCGCCTGGCGGCCGCAGGCATCGTGGCCAGCGAACGCCGGGCCAATGCGAAGTTCTACTTCCTGGTGGAGGATCATCCCTTTGTGCCCGCCTTGCGGGCACTGATCGCTGCTATCCCGGATGTCACCGGAGCGCTCCGGTCATCCCTGGGGGCAGCCAATGGGATCCGCGTGGCATTCCTCCGTCCGAAGGACGAGGATGCCCGAGAGGAGGCGCTGGTCGTGATCGGGGGTGAGCGTACCGACGTTGAGCGGGCGGTAGCGGAGGCGGCGGAGCGTCTTGGTATGCCCATTCGCCTCGAGCATTTCGGATCCGAGGAGTGGGAGCGGCAGGCTCGCCGCGAGCGATCGTATGTTCGCTGGCTGCTCGCCGAGGAGCGGAGCTACCTGATCGGCTCTGATGATGACCTACCCGGTCGTCTCCGGTGACGGGGAGGCCCGGCCAGCGGTCGGTCGAGCGGCACGGGCCTCGGCCTTGCGGCGCTCGGCTTCCTCCTTGGCCGCCCGTTCTGCTTCCTCCGCCGCCCAATCGCGCGGGTGGGTAGCAGCATAGTAGGTGGTGGGGACGAGGAGGTCCTTCTTCGTATAGAGCAGGGAATGGCGGCGTTCATTCGTCGCCAGCTCGTAGACGTGGTTCATCTTGATCGCATCGAACGGACAGTACTCGGCGCAGTAGCCGCAAGACATGCAGATGCTGAGATCAATGTAGAACTCCTTGGGCTCCGGCACCGGCTTGCCGTCGGGGCCGGTCGTCCGCACGATCCAGATGCACTGAGGAGGGCACACCTTCGCGCAGATCCCGCACGAGGTACACCGTTCGCGGCCCGTCTCGGCATCGTAGAGGAGCATCGGGAAGTAGCGGAAACGCTCTGGAACTGCCAGCTTCTCCTCGGGGTACTGGACAGTAAAAATGCCTTTCTCACCTGGCGTCTGAACAATCCCATTGGCCCGCCGTTCCCGTCCTACAGCTGTCCCCCGGCGGGCCTCGAGAAGGTGCCGCAGGGTGACCGATAGCGCCTGGAGGACCCCGGTCACGAACATCTTAGCGGTCACACTCCCCCATATTGATGTCCACGCTGCCGAAGATCGCGATCAGGTCGGCGATCTTATGGCCCTTACACATGGTCTCGAGGGCGGTCAAGTTGATGAAGCTCGGTGCGCGCACGTGGTAGCGATAGGGGTTTGGCGAGCCATCGCTCACAATCCAGAAGCCAAGCTCGCCCTTTGGGGCTTCAATCCGGGTATAGGCCTCCCCGCGCGGCACGCGCACCTGCCATGCCTTCTTTCCGGCCAGGACTTCACCGCTCGGGAGCTGGTCCAGTGCCTGGGCCAGAATCCGCACCGACTGCCGCATCTCCTCGATGCGGACCAGGTAGCGGTCATAGGTATCGCCGTTCGTGCCGACTGGGATATCGAAGGCGAATCGGTCATAGATGCAGTACGGCTCGGCCCGGCGAATATCGTAGCGCAGACCAGCTGCTCGAAGCATCGGACCGCTCACGCTGTACGCGACCGCCTGATCGGCAGTCAATCGTCCGATCCCCTTGCTGCGGGCGATCAGGATCTCATTGCGGGTGAAGAGCCGGTCAAACTCGTCAATGGCCCGGGGAAGCCGATTTGTCACGAGTTCGCGGGCGAGAGGAAGGAACTCCTCCGGAAGGTCTCGGGCCACGCCGCCGAAGCGCATGTAATTGCACATCATGCGGGACCCGGCGGTCATCTCGAACAGGTCGAGAATGAGTTCTCGCTCCTCGAAAGCGTAGAGCACGGGTGTGAAGAAGGCACCCAGGTCGTTGACGAAGGTGCCGATGGCCAGGAGATGGTTCACGATCCGGGTGAACTCGGCCATGATCACCCGAATATACTGGGCCCGCTCGGGAGGCTCGATCCCCATCAGCTTCTCGACGGCCAGCGCATAGCCGAGGTTATTGGACATCGAGCAGATGTAATCGAGCCGATCGGTGTAGGGGAAGATCTGGATATAGGTGCAGCGCTCGCCGATCTTCTCGTGGTTGCGGTGGAGGTAGCCGAACACCGGATCCAGCTTGACGATTGTCTCTCCTTCCAGGGTGACCACCATGCGGAAGACCCCGTGTGTGCTCGGATGCTGAGGGCCGAAGCTCACGACAAGACGATCGGTCGCCGGGACACCCCGGTGCAGATCTCGTGCGTCAATCACCGGCAAATCTGCATGGGGGTCCGGGAGTTGATCCGGGGTCCAGCCTGGCGGATACTGGACGTTGCGCTTCCAGGGGGTTCGTTCCTCGGCCCACTGGTGGTGACCGTCTGGCCACCGGCTGGCGAACGGCTTCGCCGGCTCCTCGAAGTAGGGCTCGCGGTAGTCCTTACGCAAGGGGAAGCCGTGGAAGCCTTCCCACAGCAGGACGCGTCGGAGGTCAGGGTGGCCATCGAATCGGATCCCCATCATGTCGTAGACCTCGCGCTCCTGCAGACCAGCGCCGGGCCAGAGCGGCGTAAGCGAGGGGACAGATGGGTCGTCCTTGCTCGCCCCGACCTTGAGGGTGAGCGGCGGGCCGGAGCGATCGATCCCGTAGAGGTGGTAGACCACCTCAAAGCGGTCAGGGTAGTCGACGCTGGTGATGTTCGAGAGATAGTTCCATCCCAGCTCATCCCGGAGGAACCGGGCCGCGGCGGGAAGCCAATCGCCGGGTAATGTGACATAATGATCGGCCGCCTGGGCGATCGCGGCGAACGACTCGCGCAGGCGCTGGAGCGTATCTGCGTCGCCAGAGATGCGGAGTTCCCCGGGCCTGAGAGCGGGAGGCTCGGCCTCAGTTCCTCCGCGGGGGCGATGGCGGGGGGCCTCGATAACCGGTGCCGCCGCAGCCTGCTCCGGACCATTCCCCACGGCCGCGCGCGCCCGTATCTCCGGGATCTGACGGACGTCAACCAGGTCCGGACCGAGGAGCGGGATCGGATAGCGCTCGAGCAGGCGCTCGCCGCGCCGCCGCACGGCTCCGCGCGTCTCGCGGTCGATCAGTTGCTGGAGCTGCATCAGCCCGTAAAGTAAGGCCTCTGGTCGGGGCGGGCATCCTGGAACGTAGATATCGACCGGAATGAACTCGTCTACACCAGAGACGACATTGTATCCCTCTTTAAAGGGCCCTCCGGAGATGGCGCAGGCGCCCATGGCGATGACGTACTTGGGGTCGGGCATCTGATGATACAGGCGCACGATCTGGGGGATCATCTTCTTGGTGACGGTGCCGGGGACGATCATGAGGTCAGCCTGGCGTGGGGAGGCGCGCATCACCTCGGCGCCGAAGCGTGCCAGGTCATAGCGGGAGGCCGCCGTTGCGGCCATTTCGATGAAGCAGCAGGCGGTGCCGAACATCAGGGGCCACAGGGATGACCGCCGTCCCCAGTTCGTCACCTTCCCGAGCACCCGATCCAGAATGCCTTCCCGGGCCAGCTCGCGGACCTTCTCGGTCGAGGTCAGGATGACTGTCTGGTTGATCTCCTCCTGATCGGTTCCCTCCGATCCGCCGTCGGTAGGATCCCTATCTACCGGGCGTGCCTGCTCGTCCATCATCCACGACCTTATATTGCTTGGTGCCTTCCGTCTCCCATTATACCACCCTGCCTGGTACCGGGCGTGGAGAGCGAAAGACCGCTCTCACGGCATCCTGCTCTCCTGTCAGCGCGACCCCGCGGCCCGGTGGGCCTGCCGCTGGGGATCGGGGAGACGAAAGCCGCGGCAGCAGTTCAGGACCCAGCGAATCGCCGCCTCCAGCCCGATCCGATGCCCAATCGAGACGTAGACAGGACGTGTTCCGCGTCGGGTGCGCACAGCGGCACCGACGACCTCGCCGCGATCGACAATCGGTGACCAGCTGCCAACCTCCTCGCCAACGGGTCCGTGGTGGCCGACCAGGAGCGACTTGGCGCAGCCGATCGTCGGAAGATCGAGGATCAGGCCGATGTGGCTGGCGATGCCGAGGCGCCGGGGATGCGCCCGTCCCTGGCCGTCAACGATTAGCAGGTCCGGGCGTCGCTCGAGCTGTGCACACGCGGCCAGGATCGCCGGGGCCTCGCGGAAAGACAGGAGCCCCGGGATGTATGGGAACGAGATGGGGAGGGTCGCCGTGCGGATCTCGATCGGGGTGAGCTCGGGGTAGGCATCGACGACCACCGCTGCGGTTGCCTGACCGGCGGGCAGGGCAACATCAATGCCCGCCACGAGGTGGACATCCTCTGGCTCACCCGTGGTGACGACCAGCGGAGCCAGCTCGGCCTGGAGGGCCTGGGCTTCTGCGGGCGAGATGTCCCATTGGTGGATCTGGCGGATTCTCACCCGGTGATTTTACTCCATACCCGTGCCGCCGGTGTACTGGCCGGTCGGTGGGCAGTACCGGTGCGCACCGGCACCATCCAGAAGCGCGCCAGGCGCCGGAGGGGAGTCGCATGGAGTGCCGTGAGCCACGGGAAGACGACCTGGAGCAGGAACTCATCGAAGATCGTCTCGCGCTGGCGGTAGATCACTGCGGGATCCTCCCAACCGCCTCGGGCACCGGAACGACTGAACCAACAGGATCGTGGACGGGCCCGATCAGCACGCCTGTCGCAACTCCTGTGCCGTTCTCCTCCCTCTTGTATTGCCTGGGCTGTGCCGAGTACTATGTTTAGTAAGAGGGGGAGGACGCAATGCGACCTCGATGGCGGTGCCGACCAGTCCGGCCGGCCGCACGCCCGGCAGTCGTCGCCCTGCTCGTTCTCCTCGTGACCTTCGGCGTTCCCTCCGGACTTCCGCCGGCGACCCTCGACTGGCGTCTGGCCCAGATCACCCGTGCCCAGAGCTTTGACCTCTGGAGCTGGGAGATCAGTACACTTTTCCGACGCTCGGCCGGGGCGGTGATCGCGCCCCCATCGGCCGCGAACGGCCCAGCGCTCGCGCGCGTCTATGTCCAGCTCAGCCAGCGAGCCGCGCGGGAGCGGTCCGAGCGGGATGACATCTGGACGCGTGCCACGATCGATGGCGCCATGGGCGGTGAAAATCCCCAGCTCGCCCGTGCCGAGCAGATGCTCGATCGGACTGAGGCCGAGCTGAACCGTCTGCGGCCCGGTGTCGAGGGCGTCCTGAGCGCGGAGATCGAAGACGAGCTGCGGCGCCAGCAGATCTGGCCCGGCCTGACGATCGTGGGGCTATCCGGAGCGCCTCCCTTCCTCCGTCTCTCGATCGTTCCGGGGGTTTTCTTCCAGCTTGGGCCCCTGCCGGACCTTCTGGTGATCGCGCCGCGCGATCGCATCGCGCTCATTGGGAGCGTGCTGATCCGTCCCGGCCTGCCGCCCGCTCAGATCGATCGGATCGAGCGACAGGCCGATGCGCTCGATGTGTCCTCGGTCGTCACGGGTATCGGGGGACTGGCAGCTTATCCGAGCCTCGTACCCGACGAGGGATCCGTCCGCGATCTTCTGGTGACCGTTGCCCACGAATGGACCCACCATTACCTGGCTCTGCGGCCGCTGGGTCAGGCGTATTTCGACAGCTACGACATGCGTGAGATCAACGAGACCGTCGCCGATATCGTCGGGGAGGAGGTTGGCACCGCCGTTTACCGCCGCTTTTACGAGCGCGAGGATCGCCAGGAGGTATCGGCTGTTACGTCTGTCCAGCCGGCGGATCCCGGTCGTCCGGATTTCTGGACCCTGATGCGGCGGGTCCGACGGGCTGTGGAAGGGTATCTTGCGCGCGGAGATGTCTCGGGGGCCGAGGCATACATGGCGAACGCTCAACGCGAGCTTGCCCGGCAGGGATACTTTATTCGGCGACTGAACACAGCTTACCTGGCCTTCTTTGGAAGCTATGCCGCGATGGCGAATCCATTCGAGGCGAAGTTACGGCAGCTTCGTGCCCAGACCGGCTCGCTGGCCGCCTTTCTCGAGACGGTTTCCCGGGTGCGGCGCCCGGAGGACCTGGATCGCCTGTTAAGCGAGACGCGGGGACGCCCCTCCTAATCCTAATCGGCGCCGGCCGGGTGGGGATGCTCGTTTGATCGAGCGCGTTGACAGGCGCCGGGTGCGTCCATATAATCCGGCCAAGTGGTGGGTAACGGTGGACGAGCAGGCGCGGCGAGTCGGGGCTCGGCGGAGAGCGGTCCGGCGCTTGCCGGAGCCGTGGCCGCTTGTCGTTTTTGGGATCCTTTTCAGCCTGTTTCTCCTGATCGTCCTCGCCTTTCAATTCCTTCCCGGCCGCTATGCCTTGCGTGAGGGCGATGTCAGCGCCTACGACATCAAGTCACCGGTAAAGGTCAGCTTCGTCAGCCAGTATCGAACCTCCCTCGCCCGGGAGCAGGCCGCGGCGGCCGTGCCACCGGTCTATCGGACGATCCCGGATGCGCCTGCACAGGCTCACGGGCTGCTGGCCTCAGCCATCGACCAGATTCGGTCCATCCGGCAGAGTACGGCGGCGCCAGGGGTGAAGCTTGATCAGCTCGAACACCTGTCTGGTTTTGTCCTCAATGCGACGGTTGCCGCCCAGCTGCTGGCACTGGATGACTCGGAGTGGGAGCGGGTCGCGGCGGAGTCCCTCAGCGTGCTCGATCGGGTGATGCAGGGGAGAATCACCGCCGATCAGCTCGGTGATGTGCGCTCATTCCTTCCTTCGCTGGTCGATCCGTCCCTGGACAGTCGGGGACGCGCGATCGTTGTTGCCCTGGCCAGCGCCGCCATCCGTCCAACGGAGGAGGTCGACCAGGCGGCGACAGACGCCGCCCGCCGGCGGGCGGCGGATGCCGTCCAGCCGGTCGTGGTCACCCTGGAGAAAGGGGAGACGATCCTCCGGAATGGCGACGTCGTCGGGCCGGCCGAGCTGGAAAAGCTCGTGGCGGCAGGACTGCGCAATCCGGTGCTCCGCTGGCGCGATCTCCTGGCCATGCTCCTCATCGCGGCCGGGCTCGGCTTGTTCCTCTGCCTCTATCTTCAGCGGTTCCAGCCGGCGGTTGTGGCAAGCCCCCGGCGGATGCTCCTCCTGGGCGCTCTGCTGGTCATCGCGACCCTCGCGGCGAAGCTGACCGTTCCGGGGCGGCCGTATTACGGCTACCTCTTCCCTGGCGCCGCGGTCCCGATGTTGCTGGCCATCCTTCTTGACACTCAGCTCGGCATCCTGGGAGCGGCAGTTCTTGCGGTCACGATCGGCCTGAGTACCGGCGCCGGGCTGGATCTGGTCGTGGCGGTGCTGGTCGGGGGAGGGTTGGGAGCAATGTGCGTCCACCGCATGGAGCGCATGAACGCCCTGAGCGTCGCGGCGCTGGTGGTGGCACTGGGGCAGTTCGGTGTGACGACAGCCTTCCAGCTCATGAACGGTGAGACGGATCCGCGCGTCTTCGCCCTCGGTGCAGCCCTTGCACTGGTGAGCGGAGCGCTCTCGGCGGCGCTAACCCTGGGTACGGTCTCTTTCCTCGGCCACATCTGCGGTATCGCAACAACCCTCAACCTGCTGGAGCTTGCCCATCCGAGCCAGCCTCTCTTCCGGCGCCTGCTTACCGAGGCTCCGGGAACCTACCATCACAGCGTGGTCGTCGCCAATCTGGCTGAACGTGCCGCCGCGGCGATCGGCGCCGATACCCTCCTGTGCCGGATCGGCGGCTACTACCACGACATCGGAAAGCTCATGCGGCCCTATGCGTTCGTCGAGAATCAGGTTGATGGGCAGAACGTTCACGATCAGCTTGATGCGTACACCAGCGCTCGGGTCATCCTGGCGCACGTTCCCGACGGCCTCGCGCTCGCCGCGAAGCATCGTATCCCCGCGCGCGTTCGGGATCTGATCGCCCAGCACCACGGCACCATGCTGGTGCAGTACTTCTACCATCAGGCGTGCAAGGGGGCCGAGCAGCCGGTTGATGAGGCGGCATTTCGCTACCCGGGGCCGCGCCCGCAGTCCCGTGAGGCTGCCATCATGATGCTGGCCGACGGCGTCGAGGCGGCGGTCCGTGCCTGCCGCGATCGATCGCCAGCCAGCATCACCGCGATCATCGATAAGATCATTCAGGATCGCGTGGCCAGCGGCCAGCTCGATGATGCTGATCTCACGCTGAGTGACCTGAGCAAGATTCGGCAGGCCTTCTGGTCGGTCCTTCAGGGTATGTATCATCCGCGGATCGAGTATCCGGCCGAGGCAACCCGGCCGGTGGCCTTAATCGGTGGCGGTCAGGGATGACTGCTGCCGGATCGCGGCCACCCCGACGGCCGCGGCTGCGCTTTGAGCTGGATCTCGATGTGGATCCACGGTTCGCTGATGCGGTAGATCGGGATCTCCTGGCACGCGTTCTCCGGACGGTGCTGGAGCAGCAGGGGATAACCGGCACGGTTGCAGTGACGGTCCTGGTGACGGGCGACGAGGAGATCCAGGACCTGAACCGTCAGTTCCGCCAGAAGGATGCCCCGACCGATGTGCTCTCGTTTCCCCAGCTGGGTGGCGCGGTTCCCTTTCCCACGCCGTCCGGCGTGCCTCGCCATCTGGGTGACATTGTGATCTCATACGATCGGGTGCGGGCCCAGGCCCAGGAATACGGCCACGGCGAGCGGCGTGAGCTGGCGTACCTGGCCGTGCACGGGATGCTGCACCTGCTGGGATTCGACCACGAAGTCGAGGCAGAGCGGCAGCGCATGCGGGCGGCGGAGGAGGCGGCGCTGACCGAGGTGCCGCGCGTGTGATTGGTCGCCGGGCGGTTCCGTGCCGCCTCGGATCAGGCGGCCGGTCGCTGTGCTGCGACGCGCGCGCGGTAGACCACGACGGCAATCACTGCCGCCGAGGCGAGGGACCCGAGCGCCGCTATTCCGTACACGACCCGGCGGGTCGTGGAGGTGGGGACCTCAGCCATCTCCTCCGGGACCATGGGGGGTGCTTCGAGGAGCTGTCGTCGGAGCGCCTCAACAAACACGGGTGACGGCTCGACGGGTGGGAAGAGTGCCTCGAGCGAGATCGTGGCGAGGTCATCCGGGGTCGCCGGCCGGTGTCGTGCGAGCTGTGCCGCCAGATCTTCGCCGGCCGTGCTCATGCGCTCGGCGACACGCGATACGAACTCCACCACTCCCCACTGACTCATGATCCCCCCCGTTTTGTGCGACTGAGCTCCTCCCGGAGGCTCTTGATCGTGCGATGGAGAAGGGCCTTGACTGCTCCTTCGCTGCGTCCCATGATCACTGCGATCTCCTCGGTGGAGAGCTGCTCGACGTATTTCAGGATCAGGAGCTGCTGGCGATCAGCCGGCAGCCGACGCAGAGCGGCGTGGAGCTCGCGCCGCTCCTCCTCCATCTCGGCCGTATCGTGGGGGCCATCCGCGTCGGTGGGTAGATCGACGATCCCATCCGTGGAGATGGTATGGTGGCGGCTGGTATCGCGGTGCCAGTTCGCCACCAGGTTGTGCGCGATCCGGAAGAGCCACGCCGAGAATGGTACCCCCTGCACCTGATACCGGTGCATGTTGTTGAGCGCCTGGAAGAACGTGCGTGCGGTCAGATCCTCCGCGTCGGCGACGCTCCCGGTCCGATAGTACATGTAGTTGTACACCCGTCGAACGTGCCGCTCGTAGAGGATGCCGAACGCCTCGCGATCGGTCCGGGCCCGGATGGCGAGCACCTCATCCGGTTCGCCGTTCACCACTCGGAGCCGAGCTCCTTTCATCGGGGTCGGCCTCGTGGCACATTCGCGCCGTCCTTCTATCCGGGAAAACACGCGGACTGGCGTGGCGATACGCACGCCAGGATGTGACCGAGGCCAGGCTGATGCTACCACGCCCGGGCCGGTGCTCGCAAGGGGGCAGGTGGTGCGGCCGTCCGGCGTGCCGCGCTGGCATCGCTTGACACCGGTCCGTGGACCGTGCTATTGTATTAGCACTCGCGATATGTGAGTGCTAACCGTGCGGCGACGATGGATCGTGAGCTTACCGAGCGCCAGCAAGCGGTACTCCGCATGATCGTGGCCGAGTACGTTGCGACGGCGGTCCCGGTCGGATCGGATACAATCGTCCGGAAGTATGCGCCCGGGGTGAGCCCGGCGACGGTCCGGAATGATATGGTCACGCTTGCCTCGGCGGGGTACGTGTACCACCCGCATACATCCGCGGGACGCATCCCGTCCGACAAGGGGTATCAGTACTACGTCCGCCACCTGATGCAGCCGGGCGAGCTCTCGGCTGATGAGAAGCGGATGATTGTTCACCTGTTCCACCAGATCGAGCGGGATCTCGGACAGTGGGTGCAGCTGGCGGCGACTCTCCTTGCCCAGATGACCGGTAATGCCGCGCTCGTCACGGCGCCGCGCGTGGCGCGGGCTGAGCTCCAGCACCTGGAGCTCATCGCGACGCAGGAGCGGTCTGCGCTCCTGATCGCGCTTCTGGGCGAGGGGATGCTCCACCAGCAGCTGCTGGTCCACAGTGAACCGCTCCGTCAGGAGGAGCTCGATCAGATCGTCCGTCGCTTCAACCAGACGCTCCGGGGCCGTGCGGCGGAGGAGATTGCGGAGTGGGACGGGGCGCGGACGGAGCTCGAACGGGCAGTCCGTGACTGCCTGGCCGAGTTGATGATGCGTGTGGATCGGCAGGCCGTGCCGCGGGTCTGGCAGGCTGGTCTCAGCCTGCTCCTGGCCCAGCCGGAGTTTGCCTCGCGGGAGAAGGCCCAGGAGATCACACGCGCGTTCGAGCAGCCGACCTTGGCGGTAGAGGTGGCGGATGCCCTGATCGAGTACCCGGGGGTCCGGGTGATGATCGGGGATGAGGTCCGCTGGTCGGTCCTACGGGGCTGCGCGGTTGTCGGGGCGCGATACGGTGCCGACCGGCGCTGGGGGGCGATCGCAGTGGTCGGTCCGACCCGCATGCGCTATGATCGGGCTATTGCGACGATCCAGTACGTCAGCGAGGTCATGAACGACCTATGGGCAAAGCTGTGCGGCTGATCGCGGCGGGCCGGCTGTCTCTCCGGTGCGGCGCCACCACGAGTCATTCGCGAGGAAGTCCAACCTGGGCTCAGAAGCGGAGGAAAGAACATGGCGAAGGTACTGGGCATTGACCTGGGTACGACGAACTCCGTCATGGCGATCATGGAAGGCGGCGAGCCGACGGTGATCGAGAACGCGGAGGGGTCGCGCCTGACGCCGTCGGTTGTCGCCATTAATCCAAAGACCGGCGAGCGCCTGATTGGTCAGGTCGCCAAGCGACAGGCGATTACCAATCCAGAGAATACCATCTACTCGATCAAGCGCTTCATGGGTCGAAAGTTCAACGACCCTGAGGTGCAGCGAACGGCCAAGCTTGTTCCATACAAGATCACTGAGGCCCCGAACGGCGACGTCCGGGTCATTATGAATGGGCGGCCGTACGCACCGCCGGAGATCTCGGCGATGATCCTCCAGAAGATGAAGCAGGATGCCGAGGCGAAGCTGGGGGAGAAGATCACCCAGGCCGTCATCACCGTTCCGGCGTACTTCAACGATAGCCAGCGGCAGGCCACCAAGGATGCCGGGAAGATCGCCGGCCTGGAGGTGCTGCGGATCATCAACGAGCCGACCGCAGCTGCCCTGGCGTACGGCCTTGATAAGAAGGACAAGGAGCAGACGATCGCCGTCTACGACCTCGGCGGAGGCACCTTCGACATCTCGATCCTGCACTTCGGCGACGGTGTCTTCGAGGTCGAGTCGACCAACGGGGATACCCACCTGGGCGGGGACGACTTCGACCAGCGGATCATGGACTGGATCTGCAACGAGTTCAAGAAGGAGCACGGTATCGATCTGCGACAGGACCGGATGGCGCTCCAGCGCCTGAAGGAGGCCGCGGAGAAGGCGAAGATTGAACTCTCCTCGGTGATGCAGACCGAGATCAACCTGCCGTTCATCACCGCCGATGCCTCCGGGCCCAAGCACCTGACGATGACCCTGACCCGCTCCAAGCTCGAGCAGCTCGTTGCCGATCTGATCGAGCGCACGGTCGAGCCGGTCCAGCAGGCCCTGCGCGATGCCAACAAGACGGCGAGCCAGATCGACGAGGTGATCCTGGTCGGCGGCCAGACGCGCATGCCCGCTGTGATCGAGAAGGTCCGCCAGATCTTCGGCAAGGAGCCGCATAAGGGCGTGAACCCGGACGAGGTGGTGGCCATCGGCGCGGCGATCCAGGCGGGGGTGCTGAAGGGCGAGGTGAAGGATGTCCTCCTGCTCGACGTGACGCCGCTTACCCTGGGCATCGAGACCCTGGGTGGGGTGATGACGCCGCTTATCCCGCGGAATACGACGATTCCGACGAGCAAGAGCCAGATCTTCTCCACTGCCTCGGATAACCAGACCTCGGTCGAAATCCACGTCCTCCAGGGTGAGCGACCGATGGCCAGCGAGAATAAGTCCATCGGGCGATTCATCCTTGATGGCATCCTGCCTGCGCCGCGGGGTGTGCCACAGATCGAGGTGAAGTTCGATATCGATGCGAACGGTATCCTCAACGTGTCGGCACGCGACAAGGCGACCGGCCGCGAGCAGCGCATCACGATTACCGCCAGCTCCGGCCTGACCAAGGAGGAGATCGATCGCATGGTGCGCGAGGCCGAGCTTCACGCTGAGGAGGATCGCCGCCGCCGCGAGGAGGTCGAGTTGCGGAACAACGCCGACTCGCTGGCCTACACTGCCGAGAAGACCCTGCGGGACTTCGGCGACAAGATCCCTTCGGATGTCAAGAGCGAGGTGGAGTCGCGAGTGGCGGCCGTCCGCTCTGCCCTGCAGAGCGGCGATATCTCGACGATTCGCTCGGCGATGAACGAGCTCTCGAACGCGCTCCAGCGCGTTGGCCAGTCTGTATACACCCAGGCCGGGAGTGCGACCGGGGCCGGTCCGGGCTCTTCGGGAGGTGGTGACAGCGGTCCAGAGGGGACGGTCGAGGGTGAGTTCCGCGAGGTATAAGCCGGGGCACGAGTGTGGCGAGGGCCGCCTGCAGGCGGCCCTCGCTTTTCTCTTCCTGACCGGTGGCATTCCTCAGGGGCCGGCTGCGCGACGTCCGTCCCCCAGGCAGGAGTGGTAATGCTCGAGAGGTTTAAGCCAGCCGCCCGGCGTGCGGCCGAGAGGATCGGGCGTGTGCTCGCCGATGCCGGCGTCGATCCGAACGCGTTAACCCTGGTCGGACTGATCCTGAATATCCTCGTGGCTGTGGTCCTTGCGGGCGGTTACCTCCGCCTGGGCGGCCTTCTCCTCCTGGCGGCCGGTGCCTTCGATACCCTCGACGGTGCGCTGGCTCGCGTCTCGGGCCGCACGACCCGCTTCGGCGCTTTCCTCGACTCGACGGTCGACCGGTATGCTGAGGCGTTCCTGCTCGGCGGTCTCCTCCTCGAGGCGACGCGACGGCAGGATACGGCGGTGGAGCTGCTGAGCTTTGCCGTCATTGTGGGATCACTGATGGTCAGCTACTGCCGGGCGCGTGCCGAGGGGCTTGGTCTCGACTGTGAGGTTGGTATTGCGCCTCGACCGGAGCGGGTGCTGATCCTCGGCCTGGGGTTGATCCTCGGTTGGGAGGTCATCGCCCTGGCGGTTCTGGCGGCCCTGACCCATGTCACGGCGGTCCAGCGCGTCCTCCATGTCCGGGCCCTCACCCGGGGAGTGGAGAATCCGCGCCGCCCGGCCAGTCAAAGCGAATTTCCACCCTGAACAGCGCGGCGAGCCGGTCCCGCAGGTCACTGATCCCCGGGGGCGGCGCGCCTGCGAGGGTGAGGGTGAGCCGTGCCGCGTCGGGTGCCCAGGCCGCATCGCGAATGGGGACGTCAGGACCGCAGACGCGGCGGATGGTCTCGAGCGCCTCGGCGTTCCGGCGGCCGAGGGCCGCGACGACCTCGGGTGATGCCGTGCCGAGGGCGATCACCCTGGCGGTAATGTGCGGCGGCGCCGCGAGGATGTGTTCTGGGAGCAAGGCGATCCGGGCGATCGCCACCGATCCCCGATCGGCGACGAGGACGAACGCGCCGGGTTCGGCCTGGCTGGCCTGGGGACACCATGCAAGGGTCAGCGGGCTACCGCGGCTATACCGAACGCCGACAAGATCAGGGACCATATCGCTTCACCGACGGGTCGGGGTCGAGAGCAGGAGTGCCTCGAGCGCGAGACGCGGGTTGACATTCTGAAGGAGGCGCTGGAGGGCAGTCGCGGTGGATCCCACCTGCCGATCGACGAGCGAGGGGGCGAGCTGTTCAGCCAGACTGGTCAGCTCTTCCTGTCGGTCGAGGTTGGTGATGAGATCGGAGCAGCCGAGCTGGACCAGGCGGACATCCCACCAGTAGATCTGCCACGTCCCCAGCGTCCGCAAAACCCGCGCCGGATCCCGGCCGAACTCGGTGGCGAGCCGTTCAGCCAGAGCCAGTCGGGCCCGGAGGGAGTCGGTGAGCGCAACATCGAGATCCGCCAGGTCCTGCGCACGCTCAGCAAGCGGCTCGTCCCGCGCGGCGGCGTCAATGGCCCAGCCGGGGCGGCCACCGGACAGCCGGGCGAGCAGCGCGGCGCGGTCGGATGGGCAGTTGTAGCGTGCTGCGAGGGCAGCGGCGATTGCGGCCGTCGGGACCGGTGCGAGACGGAGAATCTGGCACCGGGAGACGACCGTCGCCGGGAGGCTCCCCGGATCGACTGCCGTGAGGACCAGGACGACCTGCGGCGGCGGCTCTTCGAGGGTCTTGAGCAGGCAGTTCGCTGCCTCCAGGCTCAGGCTCTCGGCGCCCGGGAGCAGGTAGACCTTCCAGCGGGCCCGGTGCGGGGCGAGTGCGGCGTCCCGCTGGAGAGCCCGCACCTGGTCGATGCCGATCACGCGCTCGGCGGCGCGCTGGGGACGCGCTGGAAGATCCAGGGCGAGGCCGAGGGTCGGGTCGCGATCCGTGGAGAGCTGGATCGCCCGAACATCGGGATGAGTGCCGGCCCGAATAGCTCGGCAGTCCGGACACTGGTCGCACGGAGGATCGCTCCCCGTGCAGTTCAGGCGGAGAGCGAGCCATCGCCCAACCGTCGTTTTGCCCACCCTGGGCGGCCCACAGAGGAGGTAGGCATGATGCACCCGCCCCTCGTGGACAGCCCGGTCCAGTGCGTGGATGATCTCGTCGTGGCCGATAATTGTCGAGGCCATTCGCGTCCGGGATCCTCCTGGGTCTGACCATCCGCGGGCGTGGTCAAGCCGCTTTCCATGATGGTCAGAGGATGAACTATTTCCCCCGGTAAAGCTATCACGTGCCGCACGGCCCGGTCAAAGGCGTTGACAAAAAGCTGAGAAACTCGATAATGAAACTAGGTCATTTTCGCCCGACGTGATGGAATCCGGGGTTAGTTGCGACGCTGAGGAGGTTGAGGAAGGAAAGCCATGGCCTTGTCATATGCGCATCCTGAGGTCCTGGTCGAGACGCAGTGGGTGGCCGATCATCTTTCTGATCCGAACGTGCGGATCATCGAAGTGGACGTCGATACCGCGGCGTACGAGACCGGCCACATTCCTGGCGCGGTCGCGTGGAACTGGCAGACGGACCTTTCCGATCGGGTCCGGCGGGATCTGATTCCCAAGGCGGAGCTAGAGCGACTTCTGGGACGCATCGGGGCAACGCGCGACACAACGCTCGTGCTCTATGGGGACAACAACAACTGGTTCGCGGCGTGGGCCTTTTGGCAGTTGAAGATCTACGGCCACCGGGACGTGCGGCTGATGAACGGGGGGCGGAAGAAGTGGATCGCGGAGAACCGCCCGCTGGACACTTCTGTGCCGACTTTCACGCCTACCACCTACGTCGCGGACGAGCCGGACCTGTCGATTCGCGCCTTCCGCGATCAGGTTCTGGAAAGCCTCGGCCGTCCAGAGAGCGTGCTGGTTGATGTGCGCAGTCCGCGCGAGTATTCCGGTGAACTCCTCGCACCCGAGAACCTGCCCCAGGAAGGGGCCCAGCGTGGGGGCCACATCCCCGGCGCAGTCAACATCCCCTGGTCTATGGCAGTTAACGAGGATGGTACCTTCAAGTCACCGGAGCAACTCGCAGAGATCTACCGATCGAAGGGAGTGACACCGGACAAGCAGGTCACTGCGTACTGCCGGATCGGGGAACGGTCTTCCCATACCTGGTTTGTCCTCAAGTACCTGCTCGGTTATCCGAACGTCCGCAACTATGATGGCTCCTGGACCGAGTGGGGAAGCCTGGTTGGCGTTCCGATCGAGCGGTAGGAACAAATCACCGGGGATGCGGCGGGCATACAGCCTGTCCGCCTCCCCGGCGTGACCGGGCACGCTGTCCCCCGCCTGGTCACGATCTCTCCTGGTGCCTCGCGTGCACCCTGTTCCCCATGGTCCCGATGCAGGGAAGGGATTCCCGTGTTATGATCCACATGGCGGACCGTGGGGAGAAGGTGACGATGAACTCGCTTCGATTCACCATCGTGGGTAGCGACGGGGCAGTCAGCTTCGTCTACGATGGCAGTGTCCTGCCTCATCTACTTGAGGCGTGCAGGGCTGGTGGCACCTCGCTTCAGGACTTCCTGGAGGCGCTTGGCTGGCATGATCCCCGGCTCCGCGAGCACGTCAGCTGTGGCCTGGCGGTCTTCGATGAGCATAACGTCGACGGGTGCTATGCCTCGATCCACCAGGCTATCCAGCACTTCCGGTCCGACGAGTGGCCGGTCTTCCGAGTGGTTGACGATATTACGCGTGAGGCCAGCCTGCGGCCGACCCGGACCGGGGTGATCATCTTCAACCTGGTCGGGCGGCGGATCGTCCAGATGCACAACGGTTACGATCAGGCCCCGCACGTGAGTCGACAGGTCCGTCAGCTCCAGCGCGCAGGGTGGCAGATCGTCCCGTAACCGAATCAGCATGTACGTCATCGGCACGGCCGGGCACATTGATCATGGAAAGTCGACCCTCGTCCGCGCTCTGACCGGCATCGATCCGGACCGGCTGCGCGAAGAGAAAGAGCGCGGCATGACTATTGACCTCGGCTTCGCCTGGCTGCGCCTGCCGAGTGGTCGGGAGGTGAGCATCGTCGATGTGCCGGGCCACGAGCGGTTCATCAAGAACATGCTGGCCGGCGTAGGGGGGATTGATCTTGCCCTCCTCGTGGTCGCGGCTGACGAGGGGATCATGCCCCAGACCGAGGAGCACCTGGCGATTCTCGATCTCCTCCGGGTGAGGCGGGCGGTGGTAGCCCTGACCAAGTGCGACCTGGTGGAGGCGGATTGGCTCGATCTGGTGCGGGATGAGGTTGCGGAGCGGCTGGGACGCTCGCGGTTGAGCGGCGCGCCCATTATAGCTGTCTCGGCAGTGACCGGCGAGGGCCTGCCGGCCCTCCTGACGGCATTGGATGCCGCGCTTGACGCGATTCCCCCCAAGCCGGACCTTGGGCGCCCACGGCTGCCGATCGATCGCGCGTTCACGATCGCCGGCTTTGGCTCAGTCGTGACCGGGACGCTGATCGATGGCACACTCCAGGTCGGAGATGACATCGAGATCCTGCCAGAGGGGCTGCGGAGCCGGATCCGCGGCCTCCAGATGCACCGCCAGAAGGTGGAGCAGGCCGCTGCAGGAAGCCGGGTTGCGGTGAACCTTGCTGGCCTTGCCGTCGATGCGCTGTATCGCGGGCAGGTTCTGACCACCCCCGGTTGGCTGCACCCGACAACTGCAATTAACGCCCGGATTCAGGTCCTGGATCAGGCACCGCCCCTGGTCCACGGGAGTGAGGTCAGCTTCCACGCAGGTAGCGCCGAGATCGGGGCGCGCGTTCGAATCCTTGACGGGGAAGTGATCCGCCCCGGTGAGGGGGGGTGGGTGCAGCTTCGCTTCGACCGTCCGGTGGCCCTGGTGAAGGGAGATCTGTTTATCATCCGGAGCCCGAATGCGACACTCGGGGGCGGCGAGGTAGTCGAACTCCATGCCCGGCGTCCTCGTCGTCGGTACACAGGGATTGTCCAGCGCCTGCAGGTAATGCAGCGTGGGGTACCGGAGGAGATGATCCGGCAGGTGTTGGACGATCAGCCCGGGCTCGCACTTGCCGCGATCGCCGAGGCGACAGGTCTGCCGGCGCAGCAGGCTGCGGCGGTGCTGGAGGAGCTGGTTCGGGCCGGTGAAGTGGTCCGTCTGGGCGAGATCTACGTGACGGCCGCAATGCTTGCGTCCCTGTGCCAGCAGGTCGAGCATGAGCTGCGGCTCTACCATGCACGCTTTCCGCTGCGTCCCGGCATGCCGCGCGAAGAGCTGAAGAGTCGGCTCGGGATGGCGCCGCGTGCCTTTGCTCTCCTGCTCGAGTACCTGACGCGGGATGGGCGCATCGCGGCTGAAGAGTCGGTTGTGCGCCTGATGGAACATCGGGTGGCCTTTGATGGGGCGCTGGGAGGGCGCGTGCAGGCGTTCCTGGAGGCGCTGGCAGCGGACCCGTACATGCCACCGGCGCTCGATGACCTGGCCGCGCGATTCGGTCTCGATGATGAGGTCATCAGCGCACTGGTGGCCCAGGGGAAGATCGTTCGGGTGAGCGATACGATCGCCTTCACCGCGGAGGCGTTCGACGCGCTCCGGCGGCGTGTGGTCGAGTTTCTCCAGGAACGGGGGAGCGCGAGCGTTGCGGAGGTGCGCGATCTCCTGCAGACGAGTCGTCGGTATGCCCTGGCGCTGCTGGAGTACTTCGATCAGCAGCATCTGACACGCCGCGTTGGAGACATGCGCGTTCTTCGCTGAGCGTCGGACCGGCGGGAATGCTTGGGATTGCATACGGGGAGAGGGGACGTGGACTTGACACGCACCGCCATGCGCGGTCTGGTTCTGGGAACGGTTGCTGGCTGTCTGTACGTGGCGAGCCGGCGGACATCGAGTGAGCCGCCTCGCCTGATCCACTGGGAACGGGTGCGTGGGATCGCCCACGAGCTGTGTCAGCGCGACCGTACGGCCGCGGGGGTGAGCGCCGAGGTGGCTGCATCGTATCGCGACATGGTGCGCCAGAGCGAGCAGCGCATCGCCGAGTACGTCGGGGAGAGCCTGCCGCTGCCGCTTGATCGGGTCGAGGCGTTCGACCGGGCGCGGTGGATCGATGCGAACGTCGAGAGTTTCCGACAGCTTTTCGAGCCCCTGGAAGAGATCAATCGCCAGGCGATGCGGGGGTCAACGATCGGGGCGTACCTGATGGGGGAGATCAATCAGACGGTGCTCAGCGGCCAGCTCGGACTGCTTCTGGGCTATCTGGCGCGGCGGGTCCTCGGCCAGTACGATACTGTGCTCCTGGGGCGAGAGCCGGTGACCACTGGGCGCCTCTACTTCGTGGAGCCGAACATCGCCGCGGCCGAGCACCGCTTCGGGTTCGATCCGTTCGAGTTCCGCATGTGGATTGCCCTCCACGAGACGACCCACGCTTTCGAGTTCGAGGCACACCCGTGGCTGCGCGACTACATGAACGGCATCCTGCGTTCCTATTTCGACAGCGTCGGGCGGGATCTCGGGCGGTTCGCCTTCGGGCCGGGAGGAATTGCGGGCTTGGCCCAACGGGTCTGGCAGAATCTTCCCCGCACCCAGACGGCGCTGGAGCTGTTCATGACCGAGGAGCAGAAGCAAATCTTTCAGAAGCTCCAGGCGCTGATGTGCCTGCTCGAAGGGTACAGCAACCACGTTATGGATATGGTCGGTCAGCGGCTTCTCACGACGTACACGGTGATGAAGACGCGCTTCGATGCCCGTCACGAGCAGCGATCAATAGCCGATCGCCTGCTGGCACGGCTGACCGGCCTGGAGCTGAAGATGGAGCAGTACCGCCTCGGTGAGCGCTTCGTCAGCACGCTGGTCCAGCAGATCGGGATCCAGCGATTCAACCGGGTCTACACCGGTCCAGCGTATCTTCCGACCCTGGCCGAGATCTACGAGCCGGAGCGCTGGTTGGCGCGAACAGGCGTGTAGGTCAGGAAACAGCCAGGTGGCGACAGAAGATGACATAATTTGTCGTGGTAGAATATAGCGAGTACCCGGTCATCGGCCGGCGGTGGGGATGAATGCGGTAGGGGAGGTAGGTAGTAACCACTGCGGGGCGAGCGACACGGGCTCGTAGCTCAACGGTAGAGCAGGCGCCTTTTAAGCGCACCGTTGCAGGTTCGAATCCTGCCGGGCCCACCGTTCCGGGGAGAGCATACTGTACGGTTCGGCCGCGCAGGGCCGCATGCTATATCTCCCTCCCTCAGCGCTCCGCAAGCAGACTCTCTTTTTCTTCTATAGATCTACGACCCGCAAAACACCGCCGTCGTGCCGAGCGGCGGTCAGTCCGGAGTAGTTCGGGGATGAGAGGGCTGGGTGCTGGCGGATAACGGGCTTTCGGCCCCCTTGTGTTGGTGGCTTTATTTCGCAGAAGGTTTCTTCTGCGAAGTATTCGGGCAGTCCGCCTGACCGGCTGGTTGGGGCGATCTTGCAATCGCCGGAGCGCCCTGGTATACTGTCCCTGAAGCGCCCGTAGTTCAGTTGGATAGAACGTCAGGTTGCGGACCTGAAGGTCAGGGGTTCGAGTCCCTTCGGGCGTACCAGGAAGGGCTGCACCGGCTAGAGAATCCGCCGCGGCCGGATGCGGCTATTGGTTTTGTCTCGCGCTCGTTTTAGGCCCAGTCAGTCCATCGGTCTCGGTTTTTGGTGTATGCTCCGCCTGGTGCGGTACTGATCCCGCTACTCTCCCAAGT
>JADGGD010000214.1 GCA_019690095.1 Chloroflexota bacterium | reverse complement strand
GTTCGAATCCTGCACGGCCTACCTGATTCGGCCGCACCGGCCAAGGACTTTCTCCCCCATTCGCCCCGATTCTCCTCCCCATCTGACCCCCACAAACGGGGGTCAGATGGGGGTCAGGCATCCCCCAGTATACCCCACCGCGCCTTGGCGAAGAGAATCGAACCAGAGAGGGGACGGTCGCTCAGCACCGGGGGAGGACCCGCTCCCCGGCCGCTCCATGCGGATCGCGGCGAAGCTCCCGTGCTGCCGCGGGCACCGACGCAGTTGTCCCGTGCGGCAGGGTGAAGGAGAAGGTGCTCCCCTGCCCCGGCCCTGCGCTCTCAGCCCAGATCCTGCCGCCCCAGCCTTCGATAATGCGACGGCAAATTGCCAGACCCAGGCCTGTTCCTCTGATCTCGCGGTGCTCGGTCCGGTCAACGCGGTAGAACTTCTCGAACAGGTGAGGGATCGCCTCACCGGGTATGCCAAGCCCCGTGTCCGACACAGACACGATAACAACATCCCGTTCGGCGCGCGCAGCTATGCGAATCCATCCGCCGCCCGGACTGTATTTCACCGCGTTCGATATGATGTTGATCAGAACTTGCGCCAGTCGTGCACGGTCCACGCGGACGATCAGCGGCTCGCCAGGAAGGTCACACGCAACTCGGAATCCCGCCAGCTGGGTTCGGAGCCCGTCCAGCACCTCTTCGATAACCTCCTGGAGCGGGAGCGAGCGGAAGTGGTAGGAGATGCGGCCCGACTCCAGGCGCTCGATGTCCAGGAAGTCGTTGATGAGGGTGGACAGGCGCTGAGCCTCCCGGTTGATCGTCTCGGCGCAGCTGCGTCCGGTGTCGCTCAGGGGCTCCCGCAGGAGGAGCAGTTCGGAGAAGCCGACGATCGATGCCAGGGGCGTGCGTAACTCGTGCGATACAAGCGAGATCAACTCGTCCTTGAGGTGTTCGGCTTCACGCTGGCGGGTTACGTCCCGAAAGACAGCGACGATCCCGCTGACCTCGCCGCCGGCCCGCCGGACTGGCGAGGCAGCGACGCTGATCACCGCCGACGAGCCGTTAGGACGCCGCACCGACAGCTCACGTGGGGCGACTGGCTGGCCCGTTCGCGCTGCCGTGCACAGGGGACAGGTATCCGACGAGAGCGCCTGACCGGAGGTGTCCCGCACGCCCAGTGCGTCCGACCAGATTCGCCCCACTGCCCGCTCGAACGTCGTGCCGGTGATCTCCTCGGCCGCCGGATTGAGCATGGTCACCCGACCGTCGGGATCGGTGGTAAAGACACCATCGCTTATGCTGTAGAGAATCGCTTCCGCCCGGCTCTTCTCGGCGCCGAGTTGCTCGGCCTGACGGGCGATCTCGTCCCGGCTTCGCGCCAGCTCGTCGAACAGGCGCTTGGAGCGCACGAGTGAACGGACCCGGGCAAGCAGTTCGGCCCGATCAACGGGTTTGGAGAGGAAATCGTCCGCGCCTGCCTCGAGAGCGCGGATCTTATCGGAACGGTCCCGGAGCGAGGTGAGCATGATCACCGGGATCGGCCGGGTCGCTTCATCGGCTTTGAGGTGACGACAGACCTCGTAGCCATCCAGACCGGGCATGAGCACATCCAGGAGGATGACGTCCGGTCCCTGCCGAGCCGCTTCCAGACCAAGACGCCCCGTGGCCGCCGCGCTCACCGTGTACCCGGCGCGGCGCAACTGCGCTGTGATAAGAGCGACGTTCTGAGCATTATCATCGATGATGAGAACGTGCGGCGGTCGATCATCCAGCATCACGCCCCCCTCCCCCTCTCGGTCGTGACAGAACGGCTCAGATCACCCGGGTGGCGACTGAGCACCTCGGCGAGCTCCCTGGCGAAGGTGCGGGTGTTGATCGGTTTGGTGAAAAATCCGTCGCAGCCGGCCGCGAGAGCGCGCTCTCGATCCCCCTTCATGGCATGCGCCGTGAGTGCAACGATCGGAATCGCGGCGGTCGCCGGGTCGGCCCGCAGGCGGCTGGTGAACGTCAGCCCATCCTCGCCCGGTAGCTGAATGTCCATGATGATCGCGTCCGGCCGCTCCTCAGCCAGGCGCGCAGCCGCTGTAGCCGCATCTACTGCCGTCACCGTACGGTAGCCGGCGCGACGCAGCACGGCGACGATAAGCATGAGATTCGTCGGATTGTCCTCCACGATCAGCACGAGAGGCGACTGCGTTTCGCTCACGCTCGACCCCCTTTATTGTGCCTGATGCCGAGCCGACGCGCGACATCATCCAGCCAGGACAGCAACTCTACGCTCGCCGTTGCCCCTTTCTGCAATACTGCCATAACGTGTCCATTGAGGACCTTCTTGTCGTCCTCGGTGAGGTCCTTTGCGGTAACGACCAGGATCGGAATGTCACGCGTGCGCGGATCGGCCTTGAGGATCTCGATCGCATCGAATCCGCTGATCCCCGGCATCATCAGGTCAAGGAGGATAAGATCGGGAGGATTCTCTCGCGCCAGGCGAACGCCCTCTGCCCCATCTGCGGCCATCTCGACGTGAAATCCGGCTGGCGCCAGGATCGAGGAGAGAAGCTCCCGAGCACCGGGATCGTCATCCACCACCAGGATCCGAACCTCCCGCACCTGCACCTTCGACGTGAAGGTGTACCGTGCCAGGCGATCGAGCAGGGCCTGGCGGTCCACGGGCTTGACGAAATAATCAACAGCCCCGAGCGCGTAGCCTAGGTCCCGATTGCTCACAACGGAGACGACGACCACCGGAATGTCCCGGGTGGCGGGGTCGCTCTTGAGCCCACGAAGGACCTCCCAGCCATCCATCCCGGGAAGCAAGATGTCAAGCGTAATTGCCAGAGGGGAGAGGCGGCGCGCCTTCTCCAGGGCCTCCGGTCCATTCGTGGCCACCTCGGCACGGTAGCCGCCGCGAACCAGATAGACGCTGAGGAGATTGGCAGCAGCTGGATCATCCTCGACGACCAGGACAAGCGGCCGATCGGCCTCTACACCCGACATCGTCTCGGAACGGGGCGCCAGCACCCCCTCCTCAGCCGGTGGCAGATCACGGAGGGGCAGGAGCACGTGGAATGCACTACCCTGCCCCGGCGTGCTCTCCACCCAGATGCGGCCGCCATGGAGCTCAACAAAGCGCCTGGTCAGGGCAAGCCCCAATCCTGTTCCACCAAAGTGGCGGTCCGGCCCGTGGCTCACCTGGTGAAACTCCTCGAAGATCAAGGGCTGATCCTCCGGAGCGATGCCAATGCCAGTATCAATGACTGACAATGCCACGGCGCCAGCCTGGCGGCGCGCGACCACGCGCACCCGTCCCCCCGCTGGCGTGAACTTCACCGCATTGGAGATCAAGTTATACAGGATTTGCTTCACCTTTCCCTCATCGGCAACCAGGCGTCCGACATCTGCCACGTCTGCCGCCAGATCAATGCCCTTGCGGGCGGCAAGCGCCGCGCTGGTGTTCAGGACAGCCTCGATAAGCTCGGCTACGTCAAACTCGCCAAGCTGTAGCTCCATCCGGCCTGCCTCGACCTTGGAAAGGTCGAGAATGTCATTGATCAGCGCCAGCAGATGCTGTCCGCTCTCATGGATCGTCTGCACGTAGGCCTGTCGGGTCTCCGGATCCTCCTCCGGGTCATCAAGAAGCAACTCCGAAAAACCGATGATCGCGTTCAGCGGGGTCCGGAGCTCGTGGCTCATACTCGCGAGGAACTCGCTCTTGGCACGGTTGGCACGTTCCAACTCGCGGTTGCTCGCACGCAGCTGCTCCACCAGTTCCCGCTCTTGCTCGAAAAGGGAGGCCTGGTGCAGCGCCAGCGCGGTCTGATCCGCGAGGAGGGAAAGCAGTCGCAGGTTGTCCGATGAAAAGAGGGGCTCATTCGCCAGCGCAACGGCCAAGATGCCCCACCGGCGCTCCTGGGTGCTGATCGGGACAAGGTACACTGTCCCAATCTCTACCGGCCCATCGGTGGGTGCGGCAAATGGACCAACCGGCCCGGTGACGCGCGCTGGCCCTCCCCGCGCGACCTCCGCGACCGTCGGGTCGTCGATGACTGTTCCCTCGGGCGGCACCGCAGTCCCGTGTCGTGCACGAACGACAAGGCGCGGAGGCTCTCCTTCCCAGAGCGCGACCACGGCACCGCACGCGCCGGTGATCCGGACCGCCGCCGGCGCAAGCTGGGCAATCGCCTCGGTCGCCCGGCGCGGGGCTACCAGCCCCCATATGCTATCCAGGAATCGCTTCAGCTCCGGAAGCTGCCAGGCATCACGGAGCGGCGTCGGCGGAACGAAACCGAGGTAAAAGCTCAAAGCCGTGGCCAGACCGATGAGACGCATGATCGGGAGAGCGCCAGGCTGGACGCCAGGGAGGATGCGCGTGACGCCAGCCAGGACCAGCTCAAGACAGACCAGCCCTGCCCCGAGCGCGACCAGGAGCATCCGCCGCCGGATAACGCCAGTAGCGGCACCCGCCTGGCGCAGGAAGGCCGCGATCCCGTATCCCTCGACTGCAACGAATACCACCACCACGATCGCTGCGGATACCAGCGGCGAGAGCCGCGGCGAAGCGATGAGAACCACCCACGAGCCGATGACACCGGCCAGGGCGCTGACCCGAACGAGCCGCTGCACCGGCCGAAAGCGGTGGACCAGGCGAAGCAGGAGGTACGGCTGGGCAAGAAGGAGGAGTCCCCCGAGCCCGAGCACCACCTGCCCGGTGCCGGGGAACACGAAGGCCACTATCTGGGACGAACCGGCCACCGCCAGACATGCCAGCATCACCGCGATATCGCGGCGGACCGCATCCCGGTGCCGGACGTAATCGACGACCGTCAGAATGGCGATCGCCAGCAGGATAACCTGGGTGATGAGCGAAACAGTATCTCCCGTCCCTGCCCTCCCTTGCTGGCGGCAGTCCGGTCGGGTCGCCACAGGGTGCACACCCGCTGATG
>JADGGD010000032.1 GCA_019690095.1 Chloroflexota bacterium | reverse complement strand
CTCGGCGATATTCAGCTTGGCAAAGATGACCTCTTCGAAGTCACGGCCGAGGTCAAGGTCGAAGAAGGCGTGGCTCCGCCGCGCGTAGCAGTACCGGCACTTGTGTGCACAGCCGCGGTAGGGATTAAGGCTCCAGCGGAACGGCATCCGGTCGACCCGGTTCAGCGCCGATCGGCAGGTGATCAGCTCGACGGGCATCTCGTTCTCCTCGCTCCCGAGGTTTGCCACGCCCACTATAGAATATATGTTCTATTCTGTCAATGGGCGATCCCTGCTCGGTGCTCGGCACAGACCGCTCAGCCGACCTCTACCTCGGAGGCGTCGCCGACGTTTAACCGCCGGAATGCCCCCTTGACCACCGCATTGCTTCCGACAACTGACTCAGTGAGGGCAACGCCGCAGATCGTAGCCCCATCGCTCAGGATCGAGTCGCGGACGATCGAGTCGCTGATCGTGACCCCGTCAGCCACGCTCACGTATGGGCCGATGACCGAGTTCTGGATCCGGGCTGTCGGCGAGACATACACGGGGGGGATGATAACAGAGTTCTCGGTCTCGGCCGGCAGACGCGCATGGCCGTTGCTGAGGAGGTATCGGTTCGTGTGAACGAGTGCCTGAACCGTCCCGCAGTCTTCCCATGCCTCGACCGTCCACGCCTCCAGGTGGGCGTTGCGATCAAGCATGATCTGCAGGGCGTCGGCGAAGTAATACTCCCCCCCGGTCTGGATGTCGCGATCGATGACCTCGCGGAGCGCTTCCCGAAGCAGCTGCCAGTTGCGGAGGTAGTAAACGCCGATGATGGCCAGGTTCGACACGGGCGTCTTCGGCTTCTCAACGAGGCGCGTGATCCGACCGTTCTCGATGACTGCGACGCCGAAGCGGCGCGGATCCTCGACTTCCTTAACGTACAGGACCCCGTCTGACTGCACGTCCAGCAGACGGGTAAGGTCTGCCTTGACAATCGTATCGACGAAGATAATCAGCACCGGCTGATCAATATACTCGCTCGCCAGGTTGATCGCGTGGGCCTGACCGCGCAGCTCGGTCTGTTCGACGAAGCGAGCCGGGAAGGTATAGCGGGCACGAACGTATTCTTCGATCTGATCGCCGAGGTAGCCGGTGATAAAGATGACCTCGTCAATCGGAAGGCCGTGGAGACTGTCGAGGACGTGACCGAGGACAGTCTTCCCGGCCACGCTGACGAGCGGCTTTGGCTTCGAATAGGTGTGAGGCCGGAGGCGAGTACCGAGCCCGGCCATCGGCAGGACGACTTTCACGCTCTTCTCCTTGGCTCCACTGCCCGATGCGATCTGTTCCCGCTGGCGTTCGCCTTACCAGGCGGTCCATCCGCCATCGACCAGCAAGGTGTGCCCGGTGATGAGATCCGCTGCTGGACTGGCCAGGAAGACGATCGCCCCGGCGACATCCTCAACCCGGCCGATCCGTCCGAGGGGCGTACGGCGCAAGATGTCGGCCCGGGTCTCCGGGTCTGACAGCGTCGGCACGGTCAGGGGGGTCTCGATGTAGGTTGGACCAACGGCGTTCACGTTGATCCCGTGAGGGGCCCACTCGATCGCGAGCGCTCGGGTGAGGTTGACCACCCCGCCCTTAGACGCGCAGTAGGCCGCGCGCTTGACGTAACCCACAACCCCGTTGATCGAGGCCAGGTTGATGATCTTGCCCCGCTTCTGCTTGATCATCTCACGTGCCGCAGCCTGGCAGCAGAAGAAAAGCCCTTTGAGATTCACATCCAGGACGAAATCCCAGTCCTCCTCGGTGACCTCGAGCGCCGGGCGTGTCCGATTTACCCCTGCACTGTTCACCAGGATGTCCAGACGTCCGAACCGCTCGACCGCGCCTGCCACGAACGAGGCAATGCTCGCGGTTCGGGTGACATCCAGCGGCAGGGCCACTGCCTGCCGACCGGTCGCACTGGCGATCTGATCAGCCGCCTCTTCCGCTCGTCCGATGAGGTGCGGGAGCTCGCCCAGCACGACATCCGCTCCTGCTCGGGCGAGTGCCCAGGCAGCGGCCCGTCCGATGCCACTGCCGCCGCCGGTCACGGCCGCGATCTGCCCATCGACCCGGGAGCTTGGAAAGTCCATGGGGCTCCTCCAATCCTTCTCCAGGCGGTCCTGCTCACCGTGCTCAGGTGCAGAGTATACCAGGTGAAGCGGAGAGGCGGAGCAGCAGCACGACGAGGAAATATCGCTTTGCGTGCGCTTCCGCTCGGGCACTGCCGAGGCGCTGCGCTTCTACGCCCCTTTTAATGGACCCCGTGCCTGGTATCGGGCACCATGGGCAAGAAAGGGGAGACGCGTGGCTCTTCGTACGCTCGTGCCCTGGTACTGCCTGATCTTTCTGCTCCTCTCAATGGCCGCGGGTTGCGCGTCCGCCCGTCAGGATGACGGCTACGTACTGCTGGCCCGCTACAAGGAGGAATGGAAGCGTACCGCGCCGGGGCACCTGCTCCAGGCGCCAGTCTTCCATCCCACCCCGTCCGTGGGATCCGGCGGTGCGGCCGGAGGGGCGGCACGTGGTGTGGTCGTCTTCCTCGACCCCGGCCACGGCGGAGTCGATACGGGCACAATTGGCACGACCATCGATGGCCAGACGGTCGCGGAGAAGACGATTACCCTGGCGATTGCTCAGAAGACCGCCGCCTACCTGGAGCAGGAAGGATACGTTCCCGTCCTCTCCCGTACCGATGACTCGCTACCGGGTGCGACGCCGTCCGACTATACAAGCGACGGCAAGGCTCTCACGCCCGATGGGGTGCTTGCTGATCTTCAGCGCCGCATCGACCGCGCGAATGCCAGCCACGCCCGCGTTTTGCTCAGCATCCACCTGAACGGCTTCTCGGATCCCTCCGTTGGCGGATCAGAAACGTTCTACGATTCGGCGCGTTCCTTCGGCGACGAGAACCGGCGATTCGCGACGCTGATCCAGGAGTCGCTGATCTCCGCTTTCCGGGCGAACGGCTATGATACGCCGGATCGCGGTGTGACGGACGACGTGGATCTGCAGACTGAAAGCCTTGGCGCTCTGGAGGGCACCTACCGCCATCTGGTGATCCTGGGGCCAGCGGTTCCCGGCCGCCTGCGCCCAAGCGAGATGCCGGGAGCCCTGAGCGAGCCCTTGTTCCTCTCCAATCCGGCCGAGGCATCTGCCGCAATTGATCCGGCGGTGCAGGATCTGATTGCCAGCGCCTATGCGCGGGCGATCGACCAGTTCCTCTCGAACCGATCGTGACCGTAGGCCGGGTCAGCCTGCCCAGGGGGCAGTGCGCCTCGCGGGATGGATGCACCACGGAGGATAGGCCGACTGCGGAGAGCGGTCGGAGCAGGGGCCGCCGTCAGGTCAGGGACGGAGGGCACCCTGACGATCCGTCCGGGCGCGGTAGAGCCCACCGTCGTAACCGGTTACGTAGAGGGTGCGCAGATCATCGTCGCCAAAGCAGCAGTTGGTCGGGATGGTGGGCGTCGGATGCTCAGCAACGATCGCGCCGTCCGGTGCAAAGATGGCGATACGCGGCCCGGGGCCGCTTTCGGTCCAGCCGCAGGTCGCGATGATATAGCCCTCTGCGTCGACGCGCATGCCGTCGATCCCGCGGTGCGGTCCGAAATCGTGCAGCACCCGGCACTCTCCGAGCGAGCCGTCGGCCCGGACCGGGTATGCCCGGAGCTGGCGGTGGCCCTGTGGGGCCGGCGGAGACTCGGCCACGTAGAGCGTTCGGAAGTCCGGGGGGAAGGCAATGCCATTCGGTCGGGTGGTATCAAATGTTACGCGAGTGATGTCCCAGGAGCCATCGCCGCGCGGATCCAGGCGGTAGACAGAGTCGTGATCCAGTTCCATGTCCGAGCGGTCGCCATAGCGTGGATCAGTGAACCAGACCCGTCCGCGGTCATCAACCACGAGGTCGTTCGGGCTGTTCAGGCGTCGGCCGCCAAATCGGTCGGCGAGGGTGATTCGCGAGCCATCGGCCTCGTAGCGAGCAACACGGCGGGCACCGCCCTCGGCCACATAGAGCCGTCCCTGACGGTCGCGGGCAAGGCCATTTGCCCCGCCGGTATCGTAGTAGAGGGGCTCACAGGCATTGGTATGGGGCACATAGCGCATGATGCGGTTCGACGGGATATCGGTGAACAGGACAGCATCGCCCGTCCAGACCGGCCCCTCGGTGAAGGAGAATGGCCCGGCCACGCGTTCGAACTCCCAGGGCATCCCTGTCTCTCCTCGCGGCACCGGCGCGAGCGGGTGGCGGCGCCGTAGAGCTTCCGCACGGAATCGGCCCGCCGCCCCGCCAGTGCCGCTGGTCTCCCGTTTAGCCTTCCAGCTTCGCCGATTCCAGGATGATCTCCACCCCTGCCAGGGCCTTCGAGACCGGACAGCCCTTGGCCGCAGCGTTCGCCGCCTCGCTGAAGCCATCCTGACTCAGTCCGGGTACGACGCCCGTCACGCTAATCCGAGACGTGGTGACCTTCCAGCCGCCTGCCACTTGCTCGAATGCCACCACAGCAGTCGCACTCAGGCGAGAGGGCGGCGTGCCGCGCTGGCTCAGCTCGTGCGACAGGGCCATGCAGTAACAGCCGGCATGGGCGGCGGCGAGCAGTTCCTCCGGACTTGTCATCCGAATGCCCTCGGCCCGCTCGGTTCGAGCGGCCCAGGTCAGCGACACCGGCCCAAAGGCGCCGCTGCCGGCCGCGACGGATCCGTGGCCCTGGGCGAGGCTCCCTTCCCATGTGGCGGTCGCGCGACTGTTTGCCATAGCATCCTCCTGCGGTTGCAGATCATTTCTATACGCTGCCCGCACGCACGAGGCGGGCGGCCGGAAATGCACCGGCGTCTGCCCGGGCGTCGGGGTTTTTCCAGTATACCAGACGCCCGGTGATCAACCCGCGTGAGACCGGATAAAGTTGAGGACGCGACGCCAGGCATCGGCGGACGCCTCGGCGAATTCGGTCTGCCGTCGGTCGAAGAAGCTGTGCGGCGCCCCCGGATAGGTGACGATCTCGTGCTCGATCCCCGCTTCGCTGAGCGCACGATCGAACGCCTCGACGGCGCTCGCCGGAATAGCCGGATCGGCTCCCCCGAACAGACCGAGAATCGGGCAGGCGAACTCACGCACCCGGTCAATCGGCGCGGGCGATCCGTCTCGTGTTGGACCGAGGGGACGGCCGTAGAAGCCGATGGCGCCGGCCAGGCCGAGCTGATTTGCCGCCTGGATCCACGAAACCGCTCCGCCGAAGCAGAAGCCCAGGGTGAAGAGCGCGCGCACGGCTCCGCCTGCGGGAGAACGGAGGTAGGCGGCTGAGGCGGCGACATCGGCGGCCAGGGTCTCGGCGCGTGTCTGGGCAACGTGAGGCTGCCAATCGAAGTCGTCACCGCGCGGTGCCGTGCCGGCTGTTCGGCCAAAGTAATCCATAGCCAGGGCATCAATGCCATTCTCGGCGAAGCGGACGGCCAGCTCCTCGTAGAATGGGTGAAGGCCCCGGATATCCGGCAGGATCACCACCCCTGCGCCGGTTGGATGGGCAGCACGGGCAGCGTAGGCGCGGAAGCGCGCGCCGTCCGAGGCGGTGAGAATGATCTCGCCAGCGCTCTCTGCTCCTCCGGCGATCGGGGCGATCGGCGGGCGGGCATCCCGGTCATAGCACATCGAGTTCCCTCCACAGCTCGTCCGGAATCGGCGTCCGGGCAAGTTCGATTGTCTGAGCAAGACGCTCCGGGCGAGTCATGCCAACGATGGTCGAAGAGATCCGCGGGTCGCGGAGCGAGAACTGCAGAGCAGCGGCCGCCAGCGGAACCCCATAGCGCGCGCACAGCGCCTCCGCACGGCGAGCGCGCTCCAGCAGCGCGGGCGGTGCCTCACGGTACATGTAGCGCGGGTAGGCGTCCGGCCCCTTGGCAAGCAGTCCACTCCCGTAGGGAGCGGCGTTCGCGACTGCGAGGCCGTGCCGTGCGGCCAGGTCAAGGAGGGGTTCGGCCTCGCGATTGAGCAGGGTGTACCGATTGTGCGTGATCACCGCCTCGAAGCAGCCGAGTTCGACGTACCGGATCATGAGATCGATCGGCCCCCCCGCGACGCCGAGATGTTCGATCACCCCCTCGGCGGCCATTCGCCGCAGCGCGTCGAGCGCACCCCCCGGCGCGGTGATCTCCTCGAAGGGGCGGTGTTCGGGGTCATGGAGGTAACAGATCTGGAGACGGTCCAGACCGAGGAGACGCAGGCTTCGCTCGACGCTCCGGCGCATCTGATCCCCGCTGAAGTCGCCGGTCTGGAGGTCCCGGTCAGCCTTAGTGCTCAGGACGTAGCCAGCAGGAAGGCCGCCGAGCTCGCGGAGGACGATGCCAATCCGTCGCTCGCTCTCACCGTCTCCGTACGAGGCGGCAGTATCGAGGAAGTTCACCGGTCCGCGAAAGATTGCCCGAATCGTCGCAAGCGCCTGCTCCTCCCCTACGGAGTAGCCGAACGTCTCCGGCATATTGCCAAGTGGTGCACAGCCGATGCAGATCGGGGTGACGAGAAGACCGGTGCGCCCAAACGGGCGCCGCTCGGTCGGATCGGGAGTGATGGGTAATGACACGCGCCGCCTCCGATGAAGGGATCGCCCGCAGTCCTCTGGGGCCGCATCTCCCGCTGAGGATACGCCGGGCTATGGCGCCCGTCAACGGTAAATTGTCGAGATTCCCGAGTCCCTTGTGTTATAATGGTCACGCTCGCCCGGTTCACAAGCAATACGGTCAGCCGGGCGAGGTAATGGACGCGTCATGACGGAGGCCACCGTGGCAGTGGAGGTACGCGTGCCGCCGGTCCTGCGCAAGTTCACGACCGGGGCGCACACGGTTCAGGGTGAGGGGCGGACGATCGCTGAGCTCCTCGATGATCTGGACCGGCGGTACCACGGTCTGAAGGCCGAGATTATCAACAGCGACGGCACGGTGCATCGGTTTATCAACATTTACCGCAATGGCGAGGACATCCGCTACCTCGACCGGCTGAATACCCCTCTAAAGGAAGGCGACGTGGTGTCGATCCTTCCGGCCATTGCAGGCGGGTAAGGTGAGCGCGTCGGTGCCGGTTTCCTCCTCGCGCCGCCGCTCCCGGGGCCGGGTCTACTCCAATATCCTCGAGACGATCGGGCATACGCCCGTGGTCGAGCTCCGGCATCTCTCCCCGAAGCCAGGAGTGCGCATCCTGGTCAAGCTTGAAGGGCAAAACCCGAGTGGAAGCGTGAAGGATCGCATCGCCCTGGCGATGATCGAGGAGGCCGAGCGGCGGGGTGAGCTGACCAAGGGCAAGACGATTCTCGAGCCGTCGAGCGGGAATACGGGGATCGCGCTGGCGCTGGTCGGGCGGGTAAAGGGGTATCCGGTCAAGATCGTCATGCCGGAGAACGTGAGTGTGGAGCGGCGTCAGCTGCTCAGCCTGTACGGCGCCGAGGTGGTGCTCTCCGACGGTCGGCTCGGTAGCAATGGCGCGATTGATCTCGCCTTCAAGCTCGTCAACGACGGCAACTACTATATGCCGTATCAGTACGGGAACGAGATGAACCCCCGCGCCCACTACCTGACGACTGGGGCGGAGATCGTCGAGGACGTGCCGGAGGTAGATGTCTTCGTGGCCGGGCTGGGCACCGGTGGCACGCTGATGGGGGTTGGCCGGCGCCTCAAGGAGCACAATCCGCGCGTTCGGATTATCGCTGTCGAGCCGGAGCAGGGGGATCTCGTCCAGGGACTTCGGAGCCTGGCAGATGGATATATTCCGCCGATCCTCGACCTTGACTTCCTGGATGGGAAGATCATCTGC
Source organism: Chloroflexota bacterium (assembly GCA_019690095.1). GTDB lineage: Bacteria > Chloroflexota > UBA6077 > FW602-bin22 > CADDYW01 > JADGGD01. The sequence goes on along the minus strand of JADGGD010000032.1, from coordinate 15,440 downwards.
TCGAGTGGCCAGGCGCTGGAGGCTCAGCGGCGGCTGGCGCTCTACGAAGGCATCTTCGGCGGCATTTCTTCCGGCGCTGTAATGTACGCAGCCCTCCGCATCGCCCAAAATATGGAGCACGGAACCATCGTTGCCCTCCTGGCCGACGGCGTCTGGAAATACCTGAGCACCGGGCTGTGGACCAAGGACGCCGGGACCTTCGAGCAGGAGATGGCTGACAAGCTGTGGTGGTAGCGCCGGCTGGATAGGCTGGTCACCGGCTGGCGCGCGGTGGGGGGTGTTCCCATGGCCTATCGTCGGCGCCGATCCGGCGCCTCTCTCTGGCCAAGCCTCATTATGTTCGTGCTCGTGGCCGCAATTGGCGGCTACCTGTTCCGCCACTCGCTGGAGAGTGAAGGCCAGCGCCTGGCCTGGCGCGTGCTGGCGCTTGTCCAACCAGAGGCGGCCCAGGCGCTGCAGGTCGAGGCAACCCCGACGTTCACGGTGGAGGTGGAGACGCCGGTCCCCCTGCCGAGCGTTCCGCCGCCGGAGCTGACGGCCTCGGAGTTCCTCAAGGATTGGAGCGCCGGGCGCTATCAGGATATGTACGCCCTGCTGTCCTCAGAAGCCAGGGCGGCGCTCACCGAGAAACAGTTCGTCGATACCTATCGACAGCTGACTGACGAGTCAACGATTATCAAGGTGACCCCACGGATCACCTCTATCCCGATGGTCCCGCGTGGAGCTGGTAATGGTGCCTCGGTTCAGGTCCCCTTTACCGTCGAGTTCCAGACCATCCTGGTCGGGACATTCCAGCAGAACAACAGCGTTCCGCTGGTCCTCGAGAACGGGCAGTGGCGGGTTGACTGGCGCCCTTCGGTCTTCTATGCCGAACTGACCCCGGGGAGCGTGGTGCACATGTTCCGTCTGCCTACTCGCCGGGGCAGTATCTTGGACCGCAAGGGACGGCCGCTGGCGATGATGGGCTTTCGGGAGGAGATCGGAATCATTCCAGCCAAGCTGAAGGATGATCCGCAGGCCCAGCAGACCCTTGCGCTCATTGGGCAGTACCTGCAGAAGAGTCCGGAGGAACTCGCGAAGATCTACGCGAATCAGCCCCCGGACTGGTACATCCCGCTCGGCGATGTTCCTGGTTCCCTCGAGGCAGAGCTGCACCAGAAGTTCGATCCACGCCCGGAGGTCGAGCTACGGCGCAAGCCGATCCGGGTCTATCCGCAGGGAGAGGTGGCCTCGCACATCGTGGGCTACATCGGTCGGATCACTGCCGACGAGCTCAAGACGCTGGCGCTCAAGGGCTACACCGCTGATGACTACGTCGGCCGTGCGGGCGTGGAGAAATGGGCGGACTCCTACCTGGCCGGACAGCCCGGCGGGAAGCTCGCGATCATCGCACCGACCGGCGATGTCGTCAAGATCATCGCCCAGCGCGATGCTGTGCCGGGTGATGACGTGGTCCTCAGCCTGGACCTGGACATCCAGCGAGAGGCGGAAAAGATCCTGGGCAAGCTGGACGGCAGTATCATCGTGATGAACCCGCAGGATAACAGCGTCCTGGCCATGGCGAGCTATCCGCGCTTTGATCCGAACACGTTCATCACTGGCATGTCCGACCAGGAGTGGCAGGCCCTGACCACCTCACCGGACCGTCCCCTGATCAATCGGCCGACCGAGGGGGTCTACCCGACCGGCTCGATCTTCAAGGTGATCACCATGGCCGCCGGGATGGAGGTGCTGGGCTACCGTCCGTCCAGCGTCTTTGACTGCAGTTACTGGTGGCACGGGCTTCCCGGCTACCCCCTGCACAACTGGGAGCCGCAGGGAATGCTCAACCTCATCCAGTCTCTGACGGGCTCCTGCGATCCTACGTTCTATACGATTGGTCTTGCGTTGCACCAGAAGGATCCGTTCATTCTCCCGACCTTCGCACGCCAGTTTGGACTGGGACAGCCAACTGGCATCAACGGCGTAGATGAAGCGACAGGTGTCGTTCCAGATCCAAAGTGGAAGGAAACGACCCTGAAGGAGCCCTGGTACCCTGGCGACAGTGTAACCCTGGCGATTGGCCAGAGCTTCCTCCAGGCTACGCCGATCCAGATGGCGAACGCCTACTCGGCTATCGCTGATGATGGGGTGCGGCGTCCACCGATTCTGGTGCAGAAGATCGTCGATGTGAAAGGGAACGTGGTCAAGCAGTTCACTGCGCAGCCAGTCGGCCGCCTGCCGGTATCATCGGCCACGCTGCAGGCGATTCACGAGGGTATGCGCGGCGTGACCAGTACGCCGCTCGGCACAGCATACTACGCCTTCCGCACCTACAAACATCCCATGGCCGCGAAGACGGGGTCGGCTGAGAACCAGGGACCGCTTGCACACGCCTGGTTTGTTGGCTATGCCCCACCGGATCACCCGACCTACCTGATCCTGGTTATGGTGGAAGGACGCGGCGAGAGTATGCAGGTAGCGTCGCCAATGGCGCGGCAGCTCATGGATTATCTCTGGCCGAATGATGCCGCCCAGCCGATGCACTCCTGACAGCACCCGGGATGAGCGCCCCGGGTCAGCGTTGGTCAGTGGAGCGGACCGGTGCCGACGGCTGTCCTCCCGGGCCGTTGGACGGTGTTTTCAGACTTCCAATTGACCGCAAGGCGTGGCGGTCAACGTCAAAGCCAGCGTGACAATCCTCGCACCAGTACTGGACAGTGAACTCGCGGAGCCAGCTGAGAAACGTCCGTTCACCGTTGCAGCGCGGGCACTTCATCGTCTACTCCTCCCCGGGGCGGACGCACCGGGGCAGGCCGGGTCCTGTTCTTGATCCTGGAGAGGATCAACTCGCGAATCTCGCGGTCGCCATCGCATCCGGCAAGGCATATGCCAGGGATAAAACGGGGAGCCGCGGACGGACTGCCGGGCTGGCGCGCGTATAATGACCAGGTCATGAAGAGAAGGGGCGGCCTGGGCAGTAGGGGGCAGAATGGACTGGCTGGATGATCGGTTTGCATCGGGCCGTGCCCGGGTGCGAGGGGATATCGAGATCGGCAGGAATGGTTGGGGGAGTGCGGGCATACAAGGGGCGACTGTCCGACTGCTCGCCGGTGTGCGGGGGGCTCTGGCGGCCTCGGAGATTGCCCGTTACGCGGCGGTCGGATTCGGCGGAATTCTGGTTGGCATCGCGGCGTACGCGCGGTTTATCGAGCCGTCATGGCTCGAGGTGCGGCGCCTGTCAATTGATGTGCCCGGCCTTCCCCCCTCTCTTGATGGACTGGTTATCGCCCAGCTCTCGGACCTTCACCTGGATCGGGGCGCGCTCGGCGACGGGCCGGTCCTCCGGGCGATTCGGGCCTGCAATGCGGCGCGGCCGGATGTGGTCGTCCTGACGGGCGACTATCTGGCCGTGCGCGAGGCGACTGACGTTCTGGAGCAGGTGCTTGCGCGCCTGGATATTCGGCCGGTCTATGCTGTCTTCGGGAATCACGATTACCGGTACGGTCCGCGGCACCGCCGTGCGCTCGAACGCTGCTTTGCCGGCCTGGGGATCGATCTTCTCGATAACCGCGCAGTTGCATTTCGGCGCAATGGGGCAACCCTCTGGTTTGTCGGGGTAGGGGATGGATATACCAGCCATGACCGGCTCGCGGAGGCCCTGAGGCTGATCCCTCCGGGTGAGCGGCCGCGCATCCTGCTCACCCACTACCCCGATCTTCTCCTTGATCTCTCCGAGGGAGAGTTTGACCTCGCCCTGGCGGGGCATAGCCACGGAGCCCAGATCCATCTACCAGTCCTCAGCGACATCGCCCTTGCGCGGTCAGCAACGCGCTTCGCAAGCGGATTGTTCGTCGTCCGGGGGATTCCGTTGTACGTGAATCGTGGACTGGGAACCAGTGGGCAACGAGTGCGCCTGCTCGCCCGCCCTGAGCTTACCTTGCTCTCCCTGCGGCATCCGCGCACGGAGGGGGTGTGCCGCGACGGCAAGGAGCAACATTGACGATCGCGCGGGCGTTCGCAATAATGCCTTCGAGAGTTCCGGCGGCAACGGGAAGGGATGGCATTCCAGGCGGGCAGGCGACCGGAAGAGATGATGAAGCCGGTTTCGATCATGTGGACGCAGGGGGTCGAACTGTCCGAGGCTCGCCTCGTCATTACGGCAGTGCGTGACTTCCTGCGGCTGGTCTATGCGATCGGTCATCAGGCCGGCCTGGCGCTTCCACCAACGACCATTCGGCCCTTCGGTACGTGGTATATCCCATCGCGGCCGGAGGGGAGCCCGTACTGGGGAACCCCTTGGTACGTGGACAATAGCTTCGATCCGGTGCGGCAGCAGGTGATCGGGGCACGCTTCCTCGATCTCGTGCGTGAGGAGCCGTGGCAGAAGTCGAATCCTCACTGGGACGTGGCGGTTATTGACCATGACCTGATCGAACAACTGCCCGATCATCCCGGCGATCCTGGTGACGATTTCGCGTTCGGGGTGGCGATCCCGGAGCTGGCGACAGTCCTCTCGGTTTACCGCCTGCGTGGGCTCGTGCGGTCGGGACAGCGCGAGCGAGCCCTCCGGCGCCTGGTGCTCCAGCAGTTCGGGTTCGTGCTTGGTTTGCCGTATCGCTGGCGGACGCGTCAGATCGAGGAGATCAACGGGCGTCGGTACTGTGCGAACCACTGTGTCATGCAGTGGTTCGGGACGGTTGAGCAGCTTGCACGCGCGGCGGATCGACAGCCAGAAGGGGTGCCACTCTGCGACGAGTGCGAGCACGATGTCATCCAGGTCATGCTAACCCGGGGCCGCGGACTGAATTGAACGGCATCGCGCTGGCACGGGATCTGTGACCCGGCTGAGGACGTGGTCGTAGGAGGAATCGTGCTCCAGCGGTATGTCGTTCAGCCGGGGGATACCCTGGTATCCATCGCCAAGAAGGTGTACGGAGAAGAGAAAGCCTTTACCGACATCTACCGGGCGAACGAGGACGTGATCCTGGATCCCTACAACCTGCAGCCCGGAACTGTCCTGTACATCCCGCCGCCGGCCGAGATGGTGCACCGGTCGGTCCATGCGCATCCGACCGCGTCGGCGCCGAAAAACCCGCGCCGGCTGGATCAGAAGTAGGCCGCAGGCCAGCCTCTCGGGCGGGTCGGGGGGTCTGCGGACTGTCGGTGGTAAAGTGGGCTTGTCTGGTGCGGAAGCCGTCGGGCGCGGTCGACGGCGGAGTCTGGCCGTGCCGGGTGGAGGGAACACGATGGAGCGTGGCAGTGATCGCCGATAGTACAGTAACCGCGCGGGTGCCGGAGCGGGGGATGAGGCCGTCTTCCCTGGCCCGCATGCTCCGTTTTCTGTGCCGCCATTGGCTGTTTGGTGCCAACGCGGGCCTCCTTGTATTCGCGACCCTGCCGATCCTGGCACCGATTCTCGGGGCGGCTGGACTAGAGGGTATCTCCCAGACGATCTTCGTGCTCTATTCGGTTACCTGTCACCAGATGCCTTCCCGGTCGTTCTTCATTCTCGGGCACCAGATGCCCTACTGTGAGAGGAATACCGCCATCTACCTCAGCATGGCCGCGGCTGGCCTCGTGTATGCCCGCCTTCGCCCCCATGGTCTTCGACCGCTTCCCTGGCACTGGTATATTGTGCTGATCCTGCCGATGGCCGTGGATGGATTCACCCAGCTATTTGGCTGGCGCGAGAGCACCTGGCTGTTGCGGGTGGTGACCGGAACGCTGTTTGGCGTCGCGTCGGTCTGGCTGGCGTTTCCGTATCTGCAGCAGAACTTCGAGGAAATCGAGAGAGAGCTATGATCCCGTTCGATGTGATCGCGGAGCTGGCGATTCAGACGCCCAGCAAGATTCTGCTTCTGGTCATGGACGGTCTCGGCGGGCTACCGCGTCCGGAGACCGGATTGACCGAGCTGGCCTCTGCTACCCGGACCAATCTCGACGCACTTGCGCGCGAGTCGATCTGCGGCCTGACGGTGCCGGTTGCCCCGGGCATCACGCCGGGGAGCGGGCCGGCTCACCTGGCGCTGTTCGGATACGATCCCATCAGCTGTCTGGTCGGGCGCGGTGTCCTCTCTGCGCTTGGGATCGGCTTCCCGCTTGAGCCAACGGATCTGGCGGCGCGGATCAATTTCGCCACAATCGACGAGCACGGGATCGTTATCGACCGCCGGGCCGGCCGAATCGCTACCGAGACGAATCGCCAGCTCGTCCAGCTCTTGCGCGGCATCCAGATCCCCGGTGTGCAGGTCTTCGTCGAGACGGAGAGCATGCACCGGGCCGTGGTGATCTTCCGCGGGCCCAATCTATCGCCGCATCTCTCGGATACCGATCCTCAGCGTACGGGCGTGCCGCCGCTGCCGGCTCGTGCCTTGGAGCCAGCGGCGGAGCACACGGCGGAGGTGGTGAACCGCTTTATCGCCGAGGCGGCCCGAATCCTCAAGCCGCACCGACCGGCGAACTACATCCTTCTTCGCGGCTTCTCGACCTATCCCCACCTCCCGCAGTTTGGCGATATCTATAAGCTCCGTGCGGCAGCGGTGGCGACCTATCCGATGTATCGCGGGCTCGCGCGCCTGGTTGGCATGGATGTGCTCCCCACCGGCGAGACCTTTGCCGATGAGGTCGAGACGGTGCGCACGCACTGGGCTCAGTACGATTTCTTCTTTGTCCACTTCAAGTACACGGATACGACCGGGGAAGACGGCGATTTCACGGCGAAGGTCCTGGCGATCGAGGAAGTTGATCGGGCCCTCCCGGATCTGCTGGCGCTGGGACCGGATGTGATCGCGGTCACCGGTGATCACAGTACACCATCCCTGCTCCGCGCGCACGGCTGGCAGCCCGTTCCATTCATGCTGCGCTCGCGGTACGAGGTGCCGGATGATGTCCAGGAGTTCACCGAGCGCGCCTGTCAGCGCGGAACGCTCGGCCGCTTCCCGGCGCGTGACGTGATGCTGCTGCTGATGGCAAACGCCTTGAAGCTCGAGAAGTACGGCGCCTGAGACAGCCCGGCCGGAAGGCAAAGCCTCCCTGGCCGCTCGGTTGCTCGGGCGTGAGGACGGTCCGGTACCCCGACCGGTCAAAGAGCGCAGATCCCGTTGATCGCGTTCTCCCGAGGGTCAGGGAGGTCACTCTTCATAGATCCAGCGATCGAGGTCGCGCTGGTATGACTGGATCTCCTCAGGGGTGAACCAGAGAGCGATCTCTTCCTGGGCCGTCTCCGGGCTGTCCGAGGCGTGGACCAGATTCCGCAGACCGGTAAGAGCGTAGTCGCCGCGAATTGTGCCCGGCGCGGCCTCATAGGGGCGCGTGGCGCCGATCATCAGACGCACTGTTTTGATCGCTTCGACGCCCTCGAGCACCATGGCCACGACCGGCCCCGAGCAGATGTAGTTGACCAGATCCTCGTAAAAGAACTTTCCGCGATGAACAGCGTAGTGCTTCTCGGCAAGCTCGCGGGAGGCGGTCAGCATTTTCAGGGCGACGACACGAAAGCCTCGCTGCTCGAAGCGGCCGAGGATCGTGCCGATCAGACCGCGCTGGACTCCATCGGGTTTGATTGCAACAAATGTCCGTTCCATGCGTCCTCGTATCTCTCCCCCGGCCTGTCAACATCCCGGGTTTCCACGCCGGGGGAACTCCTCCTTACTTAATGCTGCATAATACTGCACACTGCTCTGCACCCTGGTCAGAGTGGCAGGTTCCACGGCAGCTATCCCGGCACTGCCGTGATGACATTCTTGCTGCCGCTCACGCCAGCTAGCCTATGCCGGTATGCGCCCCCGTGATCCGGGCGGCACGGGTGTACGCGTCAAGCGCGTGCTGAAGCCTGCCGGCGCGGGTGAGCGCTGCTCCCAGCAGGCGGAGAGCCTCACGATGGTCGGGATGGACCGCAACCAGGGTATCAAGACGGTCGATGATCGCATCCAGGTAGTCGGGCGCGTGCTCCAGGAGAGCGGCATAGACTGACACGGCCAGGTCAATCTCCCCCCGCTGCTCGTATTCCTGCGCCAGATCCAGGCTGAGTGGCGCGGGTATGGGAGCCGTCCGCACCGATCCCTCTGCCGTGTCGGAAGATGAGGAGGACGTCAGCTCCACGGATCCTCCGCGCCGGCCAGCGGCTGTCAGATCCAGCTCGCGCCAGTCGCCGGTGGTGTCCGACATCTCGCCGAACTCTGCCAGAGCGGCGGCAAGTGCGGCTGCACTGCCTGGATCAGCATCGGGCGTGGCCTCCAGGAGGTCCCGCCAGGGGGCGAGGGACTCGTCATCGAGGCCGACATCGCTCGTGATCTCTTCCGCTTCTGAGGCCTCCTCGGGTTGGTAGAACCAGTCGGCGAGACGCGGGCCAGTGGAGACAGCAGAGGGTCCGGTCGCGCGGGCGAGCCGCTCGATCCAGGTAGCCGGCTCCGGGGGAGGCTCGGGCACGGCGGGTTCATCAAGCTCGACGCGCTCGTGCTGGATCCAGGGCGCGTCGGAGTCGGCGAACAGCGCGGCGGCAAGGTCGCCATCCGGATCGATCTCCAGGGCGCGCTGCAGGAGCCGTTCCGCGGTCGCAACGCGGTGCTCCCGTCGATAGATATCGACGGCGAGCAGGAGGGCCTTCAGACAATCCGGTGCCGCGGCGAGGATCTCCTCGCATCGTGCCCGCGCCTCGGCGTACCGCCCCAGCCGCCATAGGCACTCGGCCAGGCCGAGTCGCAGGTCGAGCCGCTCGGGCTGTTCCTGCACTGCCGCCACGAACTCGCGGTAAGCCCGGCGCACCAGTCCCTGCCTGAGGTACAGCCGCGCGAGGCCGCCCCGTCCGAGCCGGGGACGGCCGCCGTGCCGGATGCGACGGATTGTCTGCCATAGCTCGGTATCCCCCGGGAGGTATTCCAGGGCCCTTTCCAGGAAGGTGAGCGCTTGCGCTGTCTCTCCCTGCTGCTCGGCGATCAGCCCCAGAGCCCAGTAGGCGATTCCGTTCTCGGGATCAAGCACCAGTGCCTCATGGAAGAGGCGTCGGGCCTCCTCGTAGTCGGCTGTCTCCCGTGCCGCCTCGGCGAGCAGGATGTGCGCCTCTGCCTGTCTGGGGTACCGCTCGAGCACGCGGGTGCATAGTTCGCGCGCTCGGGTGAGATCCCCATTGATCACCAACTCGCGCGCCTGATCAAGCACGCTTCGCAGGGTGGCCACGGCTTTCCTTGAGACGAGGTGTGCGCCACGTGATGGATCCCACGATCTCGGTGGATCAGCACGAGGCGATCGGTCGCGTGTGGGCATCGTAGCATAGCGCCGCGAGCGGCTCAAGGTCCGTGGCCGTCCCCACAGCGTATCTGTCTGCCCGGCCGCTGTCGTCTCAGGCGCCCCGGAGGGCAGCGCTCCAGATGAACTGCTCGCGATCAATGATGGCCCGCTCGAGAACCCCCTCGGCCACGGGATGCCCGGAGACGTCGAACGCCCGCGCGGAGAAGGTGATCGTTTCACCGTTTACGGCGGTGACCACGGCCTCGGCGCGGATGCGTTTGCCCAGCGGGACAGGGGTATGCTGACGTACCTCGACTCGCGTACCGATCGTCTCCTGGCCCTGTTCGAGACCGCGCCGGGCGGCATTGGCCGCCGCGCGCTCGAGGAGACTGACGAGAGCTGAGAGCCCGAGCGTGGGAAGATTCGCACTCCCCGATGCGCTGGCGCTGTGTGTTTGATCAACGATGATGCTTGCTTCCCCTTTCATGCCCGGCGTCACGGCCATTGCTGTTCTCCCTCGAATATGCCCGGCACCACGGCAGAACCCACCGCGGGGCCGGGTCACGACGTATCGTCCTGTATAATACCGAATCAAGGACGAGTGTCTGATGGCCAGGAACTCTCCCTTCTTCGACTTACCGCGTCTGATTGCTCTCCGCTCTACCCTTCGGGAGCTTGATCCGTCGCATCCGCCGTCTTTCCGCGTCATCTCTCCGGTCAGGAGGCGGGAGACCGGCAGTCTGGCGCTCCTGCCGGGATCATTTAACCCGCTCACTACCGCGCACGCGGCCTTGCTGGAGGCGGCTCTCGCGTCGGGCCGTGCTGACGAGGGCTACTACGTGCTCGCAAGTCGGACGATCGACAAAGAGCGGATCGAGGGGGCGTCCCTGGCTGATCGTCTTATCTGCCTGACAACCTTTGCCGCAGACCACCCCGGTCAGGGGGTCATGCTGGTCAACCGGGGGCTCTACGTCGAGCAGGCCGAGATCGTTCGGAGCGGCATGCCGGCCCTGCGAGATCTCTGGTTTGTTGTCGGCTTCGACAAGATTTTGCAGATCTTTGATCCGCGTTACTACACCGATCGCGCAGCAGCGCTGGAGAGGCTGTTCGAGCGCGCGGCGTTCCTGGTAGCGCCCCGTGCCGCGGCAGGACGACACGAACTCGACGCGTTCATGGCACGGCCGGAGAATCGGCAGTATGCAGATCGGGTGGTGTTTCTCGATCTGGCAGAACAGTATCGGGCGCTCTCCTCGACCCGGATCCGTCTGGCCGCCCGCGGGGGAGAGATTCGGATGACCGAAGTGCCCTCGATCGTGGCGCGGTTCATCCGCGAGACGGGTGCGTACACTGCACCGCTTCGGCTTGCTGATGGGGAGGAGGTGGATCGCTATGCACTGCGCGAGACGATTATTGAAGCGGTCGAGCAGGGGACAATAGCTCCCCTCTCTCCATCGGAGTTTCGCACGCTGCTTGATCGGCTGACGGCATCGGATGCCGACGGGAGGTTCCGTCGCGAGTGTCTGCGCGCCGGCGATGTCGCCCGCGCGCTCAGCTAGGATGAGCTAGGAAGGAGGGCTGTCGCGGTGGCACGATGGCTCGCAATCCGGATGGTAGGCGTCGTCCTGGTACTGGCGATTGGCTTCGGCGGCGGAATCGGGTTTGATCGCTATGTTCTCCTGCGCGGGGTGCCGCCGCCCGGGGAACCGGCGTCGGCGCGCGGGACGTTCGGCATCTTTTGGGAGGCCTGGCGGCTGGTAGAGGAGCATTATGTGGATCCAGCGGCCGTTTCTCCCCGGAAGCTGACCTATGGGGCGATCGAGGGTATGCTCGGCGCGCTCCAGGATAACGGCCATACCCGTTTCCTTGCGCCATCAGAGGTGCGGGCGGAGCGAGACCACCTGGCGGGCCGCCTGGAAGGCATCGGGATCGAGGTCGAGATGCGGCAGGGGCAATTGACGGTGGTGACGCCCCTTGATGGGTCGCCGGCCCAGCGGGCGGGTCTGAGAGCTGGCGATGTCATCATTCGCGTGAATGGCACGGATGTCTCGTCTATGACCCTGGATCAGGTGAGCCAGCTTATCCGGGGACCCCGGGGAACCACAGTGCATCTGACGGTCCGTCGGTCGGGCATGCCATCGCTCCTTGATATTGACGTCACGCGGCAGGTGATCCGGGTATCGTCGGTGAGCTGGGCCATGGTTCCGGGCGAACCCCTGGCGGATATTCGGGTGAGCGAGCTGAATCAGGGGACTGCGGCCGACCTGCGCACGGCGATTGCCCAGGCGCGTGCGGCAGGCGCGCGCGGCATCATCCTCGATCTGCGCAATAATCCGGGCGGCCTCCTTGATCAGGCGATCAAGGTCTCCAGCGAGTTTATCCCATCCGGGGATGTTCTCCTGGAGCAGGACCGCTCCGGGCAGCGGAAGCCGATACCGGTGGAGCCGGGGGGCACCGCCCTGGATCTGCCCCTGGTAGTCCTGGTCAATCACGGTACCGCCAGTGGTGCCGAGATCATCGCGGGAGCCCTTCAGGATCATCATCGGGCCGCTGTTGTGGGAGAGCAGACCTACGGTACCGGAACGGTTCTGAATCAGTTTCCCCTGAGCGACGGATCAGCGATCCTCCTGGGGGTGCGCGAATGGCTGACGCCGTCCGGTCACGTGATCTGGCGCAACGGCATCCGACCGGACCAGGTCATCGCCCTGCCGTCCGGCGTGAATCCGGTGACACCGCTGGATCTCCGGGCGATGACGCCGTCTGCCTTCGCCCATCAAGGTGATGTGCAGCTTCTCAAGGCCGTCCAGATCCTCGGCAGTCGACTGCCGTCCGTGCCGGTGGGGAGCAGTACCAGGGCGTGAACCCCGCGCCGCAGGCCGGGGCGAGCTGCCGTCACCGTGGTACCTTTTTTGCGCTGGCTGATAGGACAGGATACGGATTCCGGAGGCAACGGTCGTCTCGTGGAACGCTTCGCGGATCAACCTCTTCGACCGCATCCGCACCTGGCGGTTCTCTTTCAGGATAAGCTGGGCGGCTTCGTTGTAGCGACCCCGCTTCTGCGAGGTCTGAAGGAAAAGTATCCTGACGCGGTGCTCGATTATTTTGGAGGCGAGCGGACTGCCGAGCTCGAAGCCTCCTGCCCGTATATTGATGCTCGGTATTCGCTCCACGGGCGCCCTGGTGCCCTGCGCGACCTGGCTGACTTCGCCGCCCGGCGCGAGCAGGCCGCTGGTCCCTATGACCTGGCGATCAATCTGGACTTCAGCCCGGTCAATGCCCTGGCGACGACAATCCTCCAGCCTCGCTATGTCGTCGGGCGGTGCTACCGGGAGGATAGTCGCGGCGAGCTTCCATTCGGCGATAGTCAACTGGAGCGGCTGCAGGATCCTGAGACTTTCTGGGCCGGCGAGGGATTTCTCGCCGAGTTCGGAGATGTTGTTTCGACGAACTTCATCGGCGAGATCTTCTGCCGGATTGCCCGGGTCCAGACCGATTTCCACCGCACCGAGGTGCCCTGGACACCGCCGTCGGTGACGGTGCCGGATATCCTGCTGGGAACCGGCGGCACGCGCCCGGCGAAGCTCTGGCCAACTTCCCACTGGAAGCGCCTGATTGAGCTTTGTACCGGGGCGGGTCTGACGGTCGGACTGCTCGGTGCCGCGCCGCGCGTTCAGCAGCTTGCCTATGGATCGGCAGATACCGAGGCCGAGCTTCTTGCCACGACTCCGCTGATCGATTTGCGCGGGCGCCTCAGCCTGCCAGAGGTTGCAGGGGCGCTCCGAGTAGCCCGAGCCTGCGTCACCATCGACAACGGGATCATGCACCTTGCCGTTGCCGTGGGAACCCCGACCATTGCCATCTTCGGGGCGAGCCCATGGGAACTGTGGGCCCCACGGGTTCCGTGGTTGCATCTGCAGCTTCCGAATGATCCCTGCTCGCTCTGCCGGGCGAACCGGTTTCGCAACGACGCGTGCCTGCGGGACCGGCACGTATGCATGGAGAGCATTACGGCAGACGAGGTCTTCAGTCGCCTCCACTCCCTTCTTCGTCTCCCCTCTTGCACTGAGGAGGCGCGCGATTGCCGCTCCGCTCGTGATCCGGGCGGGTTATAATGAGGGTGGTCGAGTGCGTCAGAGGTCGGTCGCCGTCGACCGACCAGATGGTGTCGAGGAGGATACCGTGCGCGGCCTCGTTCTCTCGCTGGCTCGCGAGCCTCACATCCGTGCCTTCCTCACGGGTGGGCCCGGACGAACCCTCGCCCGACGTTTTGTAGCCGGAGATACGCTTGCGGAAGGACTTGCCGCTGCGTTAGCTCTCTGGCGCTCGGGAGCACGGGTAAGCCTTGACTACCTCGGTGAGGCGGTCACCAGTCTGGCCGATGCCGAAGCGGCGTGTGCGGTATACCAACAAACGCTCGACCATCTCCATCGGATCGCCGTCCCGGCGACCCTCTCGGTCAAGCCTTCTCAATTCGGGATCGAGCTGTCACGTGCGGATGCCCTGCGACTCCTGGGTGAGCTCGTCGACCGGGCAGCGCGGGTCCCGACTGGCATCCGCCTGGATATGGAGGACTCCTCCCGTACTGATGCGACGCTCTGGCTCTGGGACCAGCTTCGCCAGCAGGGGCGGTCGGTTGGGGTTGTGCTTCAGGCCGCGCTCTATCGCACACCCGGAGATCTCGAGCGCGTGATCGCCGCCGGCGGTTCGATCCGTCTGTGCAAAGGGGCGTATGCCGAGCCGGCGACGGTGGCGTATCCCCGGAAGGCTGATGTTGACGCGGCCTACCGACGCCTTCTGGACCGTCTTCTGGACTATGCAGCGGCCGCTCCACCCCCTGGCCCGGGAGGGCTTCCCCCGGCGGCGATCGCGACCCATGACCCCCGGATGATCCAGTCTGCCCTGGATCGGATCCACACGCTGGGACTGCCACCCGATCGCTACGAGTTCCAGATGCTCTACGGTGTCCGGCGCGATCTTCAACAGTGGCTGATCGCGGCGGGATACCCACTGCGTGTCTACACACCCTGGGGACCATCGTGGTACCCGTATCTGAGCCGGCGCCTGGCCGAGCGCCCGGCCAACCTCCTCTTCCTTCTGCGGGCCCTGCTTGCCGAGTCCGTTGTCACGCGGCGATCAACCGGGCCGACAGTCGGTGCCGTTCGCCGGTAGGTCACGGGGTGTACACCTCTACGACGTTGGTCACCTGGATCGGTGAGAGACTCCCGCCGATCGTATAGAGCCGCCCGTCCAGGGAAGTTGCGACACCAAGGGCATAGCGAGCTGTCGGCATCGATCGGGCGAAGGTCCATGTGCCAGTCGTGGGGGTATACACCTCCACGGTGCTCACGGCCCCTGTGCTGGTGCGCCCGCCAATCGCGTAGATACGGCCGTCGGCTCCCACCGCAGCCGCAAGGTTGAAGCGAGCGGTCTGCAGGGGCGCGACCGTGCTCCAGCTGTCGCGGGTGGGATCATAGGCCAGCACGCTGGCCATTGGTCCACTTCCATCGTGTCCGCCAATGAGATAGATGCGTCCGTCAGAACCGCGCACGGCCGCCGCGCCGTAGCGCGGCGTGGGGAGCGGGCGCACCGCGGTCCAGCGGTCGAGGGCAGGGTCATACACCTCGACCACACTGGTCGGACTGCTGGTTTGGGTGATGCCGCCAATGGCATAGATGCGGCCGTCGGCCGTCGCGGCCGCGGCGAGGTCGTGGCGGGCGACGGAAAGAGAGGCGATAGCACTCCAGCTCCCGATCGCAGGATCGTATCGCTCGACTGAGGCAAGCGCTGTTGCCTGGTTGGATCCTCCGGTGAGGCCGGAGCCACCAATGGCATAGAGGCGGCCGCTCGAGTCTGCCGCGGCGGCGAGCCCGTCCCGAGGGGTGGCAAGCGGCGGAGCGCTTATCCAGCGGTCCTCAGAGGGCGTATAGGCCCATACCGTCGCAAGCAGTCGTGTTCCATTGTTCCCCCCGATCGCGTACACGGTGCCGTCCTGGCCGGTCACTGCAGCCAGGCTCGCTGTGTTCTGGGGAAGGGCGGTGGCAGTGGCCCATGCATTAACGGGACGTGCGGTCGGCGTGATCGTCGGTGTGGGAGTAGCTGAGGGGGTCTGGGTTGCCGTCCTGGTCGGCGATGGGGTTGGTGTGCGCGTCGGTGTCAGCGTGGGCGACGCCGTAGGGGACGGGGTCGGTGTCGGTGTATCGGTCGCTGTTGGCGAAGCGGTCGGGGAGGATGTTGGT
>JADGGD010000213.1 GCA_019690095.1 Chloroflexota bacterium | reverse complement strand
TGGGTGCGCGCTGGGGAGGCGCGGGGACCTTAACAAGCGAAGAGTGGAGGGGAGCTAGGGCTCCTGGACGATGGGGAGTCTCTGCGGAGGCTCTGGCATTGGATGGAGAGTTTGATCCTGGCTCAGGACGAACGCTGGCGGCGTGCCTAAAACATGCAAGTCGGACGCCTGGACTGCGGTCCAGGCGTGGCGGACGGCTGAGTAACGCGTAGGAACCTGCCCGGGCGTGGGGGATAACGGTCCGAAAGGGCCGCTAATACCGCATGTGGTCCCCCGTGAGGGGGAAGAAAGCCGCGAGGCGCGCTCGGAGGGGCCTGCGTCCGATTAGCTTGTTGGCGGGGTAACGGCCCACCAAGGCGATGATCGGTAGCTGGTCTGAGAGGATGATCAGCCAGACTGGGACTGGGACACGGCCCAGACTCCTACGGGAGGCAGCAGTTAGGAATCTTGGGCAATGGCCGCAAGGCTGACCCAGCAACGCCGCGTGGGGGACGAAGGCCTTCGGGTTGTAAACCCCTTTTCGCGGGGACGACGCTGACGGTACCCGCGGAAGAAGCCCCGGCTAACTACGTGCCAGCAGCCGCGGTAATACGTAGGGGGCGAGCGTTGTCCGGATTTATTGGGCGTAAAGCGCGCGTAGGCGGTGCGGCAAGTCGGCCGTGAAATCTCCCGGCTCAACCGGGAGGGGTCGGGCGAGACTGCCGCGCTGGAGGCAGGTAGAGGGCCGTGGAATTCCGGGTGTAGTGGTGGAATGCGTAGAGATCCGGAGGAACACCGGTGGCGAAGGCGGCGGCCTGGGCCTGGCCTGACGCTGAGGCGCGAAAGCGTGGGGAGCGATCCGGATTAGATACCCGGGTAGTCCACGCCGTAAACGATGGGCACTAGGTGTCGGGGGTATCGACCCCCCCGGTGCCGACGCTAACGCATTAAGTGCCCCGCCTGGGGAGTACGGCCGCAAGGCTAAAACTCAAAGGAATTGACGGGGGCCCGCACAAGCAGCGGAGCGTGTGGTTTAATTCGATGCAACGCGCAGAACCTTACCCAGGCTTGACATGCCGGCAGTAGGCGGCGGAAACGGCGCCGACTCGTCAAGGCGAGCACCGGCACAGATGCTGCATGGCTGTCGTCAGCTCGTGCCGTGAGGTGTTGGGTTAAGTCCCGCAACGAGCGCAACCCTCGTCGCCAGTTACCCGCTCTGGCGAGACCGCCGGGTTCAACCCGGAGGAAGGTGGGGATGACGTCAAGTCAGCACGGCTCTGACGCCTGGGGCTACACACACGCTACAATGGCCGGTACAATGGGCGGCGAAGGGGCGACCCGGAGCGAATCCCAGCAAAGCCGGCCTCAGTGAGGATTGCAGGCTGCAACTCGCCTGCATGAATGCGGAGTTGCTAGTAACCGCCGGTCAGCACACGGCGGTGAATACGTTCCCGGGCCTTGTACACACCGCCCGTCACGTCATGAAAGTTGGGGGCGCCTGAAGCCGGTGGCCCAACCCCCTCGGGGGAGGGAGCCGTCGAGGGCGAACCCAGCGATTGGGACGAAGTCGTAACAAGGTAGCCGTACCGGAAGGTGCGGCTGGATCACCTCCTTTCTAGGGAGTCCGCCCCGCCGCGCCACCGCGCGGGCGGGGCCACTCCTAGGTCGATCCCGACACGCCCGCGGGCGTGTCGGTGCCCCCCGCTCCCCTTCACTCTTCGCGGGTTCAGGCCCCGCGCCGGGCGTGTAGCTCAGCTGGTCAGAGCGCAGTCCTGATAAGACTGAGGCCCCTGGTTCGAGTCCAGGCACGCCCACCCCCGGGGCTGTAGCTTAGGGGGAGAGCGCCCGCCTTGCACGCGGGAGGTCGGGAGTTCGAATCTCCCCAGCTCCACGCGCGGTGCGCCCGCCGTGGCCGCCCCGCTGGGACGGCGACGGGGCGCGCGCCGAGCGCGCAGGACCTTAACAAGTGCACAGTGGCAGAGCGAGTGTCCGGTGGTGGCGCGTGTCGGGGGATGCTGACACGCGGCGCAACGAAGGGCGTACGGGGGATGCCTTGGCGCCAGGAGCCGAGGAAGGACGTGGCAGACTGCGATAAGCCCCGGGGAGCCGTCAGCAGGCGTCGAGCCGGGGATCTCCGAATGCGGCAACGCGCAGGGGGTCATGCCCCTGCACCCCGCGCTGAATCCATAGGCGCGGGGGGGGAACCGGGGGAACTGAAACATCTCAGTACCCCGAGGAACAGAAATCAACCGAGATTCCGTCAGTAGTGGTGAGCGAACGCGGAACAGCCCAAACCGTCACCATGGAAGCCTGGGGGCGTTGTGGTGGCGGGGTTGGAAGCCGGCCCAGCCGCGGCCCCAGCCGCGGCGCACCAGCGCCGCCGCCTAGCCGAACGCGGTGGAAACCGCGGCCAGAGCGGGTGAGAGCCCCGTAGGCGAAAGGCGCGCGGGCGGTGGGGCCGTGCTTGAGTACCGCGGGACCCGGGAAATCCCGTGGGAAGCCGGGGGGCCCACCCTCCAAGGCTAAATACTCCTGGCGACCGATAGTGCACGAGTACCGTGAGGGAAAGGTGAAAAGGCCCCCGGAAGGGGTGTGCAAAGAGCCTGAAACCGTACGCCTACAGGCAGTGAGAGGGCGCGAGCCTGATCGCGTGCTTATTGAAGAATGAGCCGGCGAGTTACCGGGGGTCGCGAGCTTAAGGCCGTGGCGGGCCGGAGGCGGAGCGAAAGCGAGTCTGAACAGGGCGCGAGTGGCTCTCGGTAGACCCGAAACCGGGCGAGCTACCCATGGCCAGGGTGAAGGTCCGCTAACCCGGACTGGAGGCCCGCACCCGAGTCGGTTGCAAACGGCTGGGAGGAGCTGTGGGTAGGGGTGAAATGCCAAGCGAGCTCGGAGATAGCTGGTTCTCCCCGAAATGCCTTTAGGGGCAGCCCCGGGCGATCGTGGCAGGGGGTAGGGCTCTGATGCGGCTCGGGGCCGTGAGGCTACCACCCCGCGTCAAACCGCGAAGTCCTGCACACGTAGCCTGGGAGTGAGACCGTGGGGGCGAAGCTCCACGGTCGAGAGGGCAACAACCCAGACCGCCAGCTAAGGGCCCCAAATCGTGGCTAAGTGGGAAACGATGTGGCGCCGCCCAGACAGCCAGGAGGTTGGCTTAGAAGCAGCCATCCTTGAAAGAGTGCGTAACAGCTCACTGGTCGAGTGGCGCCGCGCGGACAATGTAGCGGGGCTGAAGCCACGTCCCGACGCTGCGGGATCGTCTGCGGACGATCGGTAGGGGAGCGTCGTCCGGGCGGCGAAGGCGCGGGGGAACCCGCGGTGGAGCGCGGACGAGTGCGAATGCCGGCATGAGTAGCGCGAGGCCGATGGGAAGTCGGCCCACCGTATGCCCGAGGGTTCCGACGGAAGGGACATCCACGTCGGGTTAGTCGGGCCTAAGCCGAGGCCGCGAGGCGTAGGCGATGGACACACGGTTGATATTCCGTGACCACGCGCGGACGGCCAAGTCCGCTCGGGTGACGGGGCCAGACGGGTCGCCCGTTGCGCTGGAGTAGCAGCGGCCCTGCCCCGCGAGGGGCGGGGGCAGGCGGCGGGCAACCAAAGCCGATGCGATCCCCCCTGGCCTCCCAGAAAAGCCCCGAGCGGGATGCCGCGCGTGCCCGTACCGCAGACCGACACAGGTGGGCTGGTGCAACCGCACCAAGGTGGACGGGTGAGTCCTCGTTAAGGAACTAGGCAAGTTGGCCCCGTAACTTCGGGAGAAGGGGTCCCACGAACGGGTGCCCGCGAGGGCGCCCGGGGTGGGCGCAGGAACAGGCCCAAGCGACTGTTTACCAAAAACACAGCTCCCTGCGAAGCCGTAAGGCGCCGTATAGGGGGTGACGCCTGCCCGGTGCCGGAAGGTCAAGGGGCGGCGTGCAAGCGCCCAACCGAAGCCCCGGTAAACGGCGGCCGTAACTATAACGGTCCTAAGGTAGCGAAATTCCTTGTCGGGTAAGTTCCGACCCGCACGAAAGGCGTAACGACTTGGGCGCTGTCTCAACGAGGAGCCCGGCGAAATTGTGCTGGCCGTGAAGACGCGGCCACCCCACGACAGGACAAAAAGACCCCGTGGAGCTTTACTGCAGCCTGCCGTGGCGTCGGGGTGCAGCCTGCGTAGGATAGGTGGGAGCCGGGGAACCCGCCCCTCGGGGGGCGGGGGAGGCAGCGGTGAAATACCACCCTGGCTGGATCTTGGCGCTAACGCCGACCCGTGAGCCGGGCGGCGGACAGCGGCTGGTGGGCAGTTTGACTGGGGCGGTCGCCTCCCAAAGGGTAACGGAGGCGCCCAACGGTTCCCTCAGGCGGGATGGAAATCCGCCGCCGAGTGCATAGGCAGAAGGGAGCTTGACTGCGAGGCCGACGCGCCGAGCAGGGCCGAAAGGCGGGCTAAGTGATCCTCTGGGACCGCGTGGCAGGCCCAGGGCTTAACGGATAAAAGCTACCCCGGGGATAACAGGCTGATCTGGTCCGAGAGTCCCCATCGACGACCAGGTTTGGCACCTCGATGTCGGCTCGTCGCATCCTGGGGGGGGAGCCCCTCCCAAGGGTTGGGCTGTTCGCCCATTAAAGCGGTACGCGAGCTGGGTTCAGAACGTCGTGAGACAGTTCGGTCTCTATCCGTCGTGGGCGTTGGAGACTTGCGGGGGCCCGCCCCTAGTACGAGAGGACCGGGGCGGACGGACCGCCGGTGGCCCAGTTGTCCCGCCCGGGGCACCGCTGGGTAGCCGCCGTCCGGTGGCGATAAGCGCTGACAGCATCTAAGTGCGAAGCGCCCCCCAAGATGAGGTCTCCCATCCGCAAGGAGTAAGGGCCCAGGGAGATGACCTGGTGGATAGGCCGCCCGTGCAAGGCCGGCAACGGCCGCAGCGAAGCGGTACTAAGGCCCGAGGGCGCCGCGTGTCGCGCCCCCCCACCCGCACCAC
>JADGGD010000212.1 GCA_019690095.1 Chloroflexota bacterium | reverse complement strand
CTCCAAGACAAAGCAGTAGGCGGCACGCAACCCAGGTAGGGGGCATCCGCAGGACCCTGCGGATGCCCCCTACCTGTATATGCAGGTATAGCCGCAGGGGTTATCGCGTCGGTTCCTCGGTGAACTCAGTTAACCGTCCACTGGCGATGAGGTAGCGGACGAAGCGCGCGTAATTCCGCTGTCGCTCATCCAGAACCTCTTCGGAAATCCAGCGGAGCCGGTAGACCGGCCGATCGCCGGCCGCTGGATCACGTTCGAAGAACCCTCGGCGCATTCCCCTTTGCCTCCCTGGCTGTTCCCATCAGCACATCTGCGCTGGTGGTCCACGTTCCCCTTTACGATTACGCCCCATGATAGCGCATGTCCGCATGCGGCGCACGTTCCAGTGCGCTGTTCGCGGGGTGCCTCCTGGCCGGCGATCGGGGACGGCGTCAGCGCCTTGACGCTCCAATGTCGGGCGTAGTATCGTTCGCTGGGGAGGGATGCCGGCGCGGCGAGCATCCCTCTTGCAGTCAAGGAAATTGATGGCCCCATTTGCGCATGTCTCGAGCGGTGATCCTGGTGCGAAGCAGCCGGGGATGCTGGTGCTCATCGGTCTCAGCTTTCGGAGTGCTCCGATCGAACTGCGGGAGAAAGTTGCCTTCGGTGCCGACGAGCTGGCCCCGGCGCTGCGGGCGCTCGGTAGTGGGATCATCCTCTCCACCTGCAACCGTACTGAGATTTACCAGGAGGCCGGGGCACCGGGCGGGGAGCTGACGCCTGTTCAGCTCCTCGACCTCCGTGCTGGGGATGCCCGCAGCGAAGTGCGGCGCCACCTGTATCACCTCGATGGGGAGCACGCGATCCGCCACCTGTTTGCCGTGGCCGCGGGGCTCGACTCGATGGTGCTGGGCGAGCCGCAGATCCTTGGGCAGGTCCGCACCGCGCTGAACGCTGCTGAGGCGGCGGGGGCGGCCGGTCCCATCCTCGCCCACGTCTTCCGGCAGGCGATTCGGGTCGGCCGCCGCGCGCGAGACGAGACCTTCATCGGCCGCCACGCGGTCTCGGTGAGTTCGGCCGCCGTGGAGCTCGCCCGCAGGGTCTTCGGACGGCTCGAGGGGTGTCGGGCGCTGGTCATCGGCGCCGGTGAGATGGGCGAACTCACCGTTCGTACGCTCGCCGATCACGGCGTTGGGGTCGTGGCAGTGGCCAACCGCACGCTGGACCGGGCCCGGGCGCTGGCTGGGCGGTTCGGCGGCGAGGCGCTTGCGCTCGATGATCTCGCGGACGCGCTGGCTGTCGCAGATATCGTGATCAGTTCCACCGACGCCGCGGGCTTCGTTATTCATGGGGATGACGTCCGCCGCGCGCTTGCCCAGCGTGGCGGACGCCCGCTGTTCATCATCGATATCGCCGTGCCGCGCGACGTCGATCCGGCGGTGCGCTCGCTGCCGGGGGTCTTCCTCTACGATATCGATGACCTGCAGGCGCTCTGTGCTGTGAACCGGGAGAGTCGACAGCGCGAGGTGCAGCGGGTTCAGCAGATCATCGAGATGGAAGTGCGCGATCTCCTGGCCTGGTGGAGCAGTCGACGGGTTATCCCTGCGATTATCGCGATGCGCGAACGAGCCGAGCAGATCCGCCGCACTGAGCTGACCGAGGCCCTGACGCGGCTCGGCCACCTCTCCGAGGCAGATCGCGCAACGATCGAGGCGCTGACCCGTGCCATCGTCGCGAAGCTCCTGCACCGTCCAACGGTGCGTCTCAAGGAGCTGGCCGCGGCGGATGACGAGGCGGCGATCGAGCTAGTCCGCGATCTCTTCTCCCTCGAGGGCACACGCGAGCAGCGCGACAGCCGCGGTCGCTGACCGCTGTACCCCGCTTGGCGTGAGGAGGGCGCGGAGGGAGTGCGTCCCCTCAGCCGAGACGGCGGGCCACGTTGCGTAACTGTCCCAGACCAGGGATCTCGATCTCGACGATATCACCGTCGCGCAGGGCGTGCTCGGCGGAAACGATGATGCCGGTCCCGGTCAGGACCACCGTACCGGCTGGGATCGGGTTGTCGCGGCGGAGATAGATGATCAGCTCCTCCAGCCGCCGCTTGATTCGACTGGTTTCGACCCGGTCCTCGAAGAGGAGGCGTTCCCCGCGGCGAATGCGGGCGATCACAGTGAGCGCATAGGGATCGGGAACCTCGTCCGGGGTGACCAGGGCCGGTCCCAGGGCGCAGCATCCCTGGAAGATCTTGGACTGGGGAAGGTAGAGGGGGTTCTCTCGCTCGATATCCCAGGCCGAGACATCGTTCGCGATCGTGTAGGCGAGGATGCGGCCGTCCTGGCCGATGACGATGGCGAGCTCCGGCTCCGGGGCGGTGAAGCTGGAGTCCGAGCGAATGCCGATCTCCCCGTTGGGTCCGACGCATCGCGAGGCGGTGGCCTTGAAGAAGATCTCCGGCCGGGCGGCGGTGTACACCTGGTCGTACAGGCCGCGCTGTCGGTCGGTTTCCTCGTCCCGGAACTCGGCGCTCTTCCGATAGGTGACACCGCATCCCCAGACTTCCGGGGGATAGAGTGGGAGATCGAGGAACGCCCCGTCCGCTTGCCCTGGCGCCACGTCGAGCTCGGCCAGGGGGAAGGAGCGCCCGGGAGCACCAAGCCGCTGTGCGGCCGCGGTGAGATCCGTCCGCTCACGATCGGCCCACTGGATCAGATCAAGGGTTGACCGCAGGCCAGACGCGGGGTGAGTGATCTCGATGACACGATCGCCCTCGATCCAGCCCACGTGGAGGCGGTCGTCCTCCCCGGTGATTCTGAACTGAACAATTCTCATCCGACGATCCTCCTTAGGCGGACGTAACCCGGCCGTCGGCCGCGGCCCCGTGCCATCCGGCACCGGGGCGGGCCCGCAGTGCAGCCCAGTATAGCATGCCGACTCCAGGAGCAGCCGCCGAGGGATTCCCGGGCTTCTCACGTTACGCGCGCCCACCTGCGGAGCCCGTCTTCCCACGGCCGCGGAGCACAGGCGCCCTTCAGCGGCGTTGTTCCGCGGCGAGGTCCGTAGTAGAATGGCCATCAAGGGATCGACGAGCCAGAGAGCACGAGAGGAGGCAGATCGATGAAGTTCTTCCTGGATACCGCTAATGTCGACGAGATTCGGCAGATTGCCGAGCTCGGCATCCTGGATGGCGTAACCACCAACCCGTCGCTTGTCGCCAAGGAGAAGCGCGAGTTTCGCAAGACGATCACCGAGATCTGCGAGATTGTCAGTGGGCCGGTCAGTGCGGAAACAGTCAGCCTGGACTGGGAAGGCATGGTGCGCGAGGGGCGCGAGCTGGCAACGTGGGCACCGAACATTGCAGTGAAGATTCCGCTTACACCCGACGGGCTGCGGGCGACGCGGGTTCTCGCCGATGAAGGCATTAAGGTTAATGTGACGTTGATCTTCTCCCTTCCCCAGGGGTTGCTTGCCGCGAAGGCTGGTGCGGCCTTCATCAGCCCGTTCATCGGCCGCCTGGATGACATCGGTCACGACGGACTCCAGCTCATTCGGGACCTCCGCCAGGTTCTTGCCACCTACGGTCTGCAGAGCGAGATCATCGCGGCTAGCATCCGGCATCCCATGCACGTGGTCGAAGCGGCGAAGGCTGGCGCGCACATCGCCACGATGCCCTTCGCAGTGATGCAGGCGCTGATGAAGCACCCGCTGACTGATCGGGGCATCGAGCGCTTCCTTGCAGATTGGCGAACGCTTCCAAACTATCAGGAGGCGATTCTGACGCCGGCGAAGGTCTGACGATGCACCGGGCGGCGGAGGGCTCTCCGGAGAAGCCCCTGCCGCCCGGTCGCGATCAGGCCTCCCTCAGTAGCGTGGGCCGCGGTGCCGCTCGAAGCACTCGGAGCAGTAGAGAGGCTTGCCGCTGGTAGGCTGGAAGGGAACCATCGTCGGCTTCCCACACTCGTCGCAGACGGCCGGGTACATCTCTCGCTGGCTGCGGCCGCTCCCGCGCGGCGTGGTCGCCGCATCCGCCGCGCTCCCAGCCCGCTCCGCCTTGCGGGCGTTTCGACAATTCCGACAGCGCGCCGGTTCGTGCTGGAAACCGCGGCTCTGGTAGAACTCCTGCTCGCCGGCCGTCCAGACGAAGGTCTGACCGCAGTCTCGACACGTCAGGGTCTTATCCACGAAGCTCACCGACGGACACCCTCGCTTGACAGAGAATTGCGCCCCCAGGACCAGGCGGACCGCGTTCGCGGTTGCCGCGCCGCGGGGAGCGGGTCTGGAGCCGGATCGCGTGTCGAGAGCGATGTCAGGGCGTGGTCCCGAGAGCGGCGCGTTTCGGGAGATGCGTCCAAACATGCCACGGAGCAGACGGACCGGCTGTCCAGCGGTCTGCAGTATATCACACCGGTTCAGTGGAGCGGCAAGAGTCGCGCCGCCGTTGAAGCACGGGAGGGGTCGCGGCCATCACCGCGGCGATGGTACAATGAACAGGATAATCCATCCCATCTGTCACCGGGAGGGGTAGTGGAGACGCGCAAGACGACGGACAGTCGGGGAGCACTCCACGGTCCGGAGGACATCCAGGAGGCTCGCCTTCGTGATGCCGTCGGGCGCCTTCAAGTCCTTCTACTGCGTGACCTCGTCGGCCAGTATGAGGCTGATGAGCGGGACCTGGAACTGCCCTCGACCCACCGCGGATGGCTTTCGGAGGACGTGCTTGTCTCGCGGGCGCTAGGGATCTACGGTCCGAACGCCTCGCCCTCCCCTTCGGAGCGTGCTCTGGTGATCGGTGTGCTCGAGGATCTCCGGCGCCAGCGATTCGTTGATCGGCTCGATCTCGACGGGGGGAATCGGCGCGCCTGGCGTCTGCGGCGGCAGAATGATGAGATCATCGAGATTGCCACGCGCTTCGTTGATGAGTATAAATGGGTTCCCCCGGTCGTTGACGTGGCCGGGATTATCCAGGCGGTCTCGGCAGTGGCCGGAACCGAGCGCCCGCAGGAGTTGCCCGCGCCCGCCTCAGATGTCTCGTCCGGGCAGGAGAACTGAGCTTCCCGCCGTATGAAGACGGGAGGGCCGGGCCCCCCAGGGGGGCCCCGGCCCCCCCGG
>JADGGD010000211.1 GCA_019690095.1 Chloroflexota bacterium | reverse complement strand
GCACGAATTCACGAAGTCTTCGGCGTCTATCGACCGCAGGTCATCTTTCACGCTGCGGCCTATAAACACGTGCCCCTAATGGAAGTGAATCCTACCGAGGCGATCAAGACGAACATCTTTGGTACCCAGAACGTCGCGGAGGCGGCGCTCGAATGCGGAGCTGAGCGGTTTGTCCTGATCTCAACCGACAAGGCGGTCAACCCAACCTCCGTGATGGGTGCCACTAAACGTGTGGCTGAGTTGATCATCCAACAACTGAACGAAGACTCCGTTCGCGCTAACCACCCTACCCGCTTTACCGCGGTGCGATTTGGGAACGTGCTCGGCAGCCGCGGTAGCGTGGTGCCGGTCTTCCAGGAGCAGATCCGCCGGGGCGGGCCGGTCACCGTGACCCACCCCGACATGCAACGTTACTTCATGACCATCCCAGAGGCCGTGCAGCTCGTGATCCAGGCGGCGGCTATGGGGTCGGGCGGGGAGGTCTTCGTTCTGGAGATGGGCCGACCCGTGCGAATCCTGGAGCTTGCGGAGGACATGATTCGGCTCAGTGGGTTCGAACCGTACACGGAGATTCCTATAGTCTTCACGGGTCGACGTCCGGGTGAGAAGCTACTCGAGGAACCACTGACTGCAGAAGAAGGAGCCACGGCTACGTACCACCGGAGGATTTACCGAGCGAACGTGAGAGGCCCTGATGCAGGACGTATGCACGCCGCGCTGGAGCGCCTGAAGGTGCTCACCTCTAGTGCCGGCCATGAGCAGCGCGAAGTGCTGAAAGTGCTCGCCGACCTGCTACCGTTCGGGACGGCGGAGGCAGAGCCGGCTCCCTCCGCGGCCTCTCCTGCCCCTCCGGCCAGAGCGCGGCTGGAGGCTTTGGAGCCGCCCCCGGCGCCCGTCTAAATGCGTCCCCGCGGGAAGCGGTGGGTTCATCTGTGCGTAATGGTGCTGAGCCAGCAAGGTAAAATGGCGGTGTTGCCCAATGAGGTTGTTCGGCAGATGCGAAACGGTACGAGCGAGGTAGAAGGTGCGGCGCGACCACGCGCCGCGGACGCCGGCGCTCAACGTCAGCGCGCACACGCTGAAGTTAGCTTTCCTGGAGCGCGAGCCCTTTTCGTCGCGAGCGTGTACGGTCACTTGGCGACTTTCCACCTGCCGTATATCCGTCTCCTGCAGGCGTGGGGCGTACGCGTCGACGCGGCGGCAGCGCCTGACGCTGCCCGCGAGACGGTAGCCTCGGTTGCCGACCGGTGTTTCGACGTCGGCATGGCGCGCAGCCCGTTCAGGATCCGCAACCTGCTCGCGACTGCGCGCCTCTGGCGGATCATGCGTCAGGAGAAGTATAACCTTATTCACGTTCACACGCCCGTGGCGTCGGCGCTGGGACGGGTGGCTGGATTCCTCGCCGGGGTGCCCAGTGTCATTTACACTGCTCACGGGTTTCACTTTTACCAAGGTGGACCAATGAAATACTGGGCCCTCTATTATCCAATAGAAAGAATACTGGCGCATTGCACTGACGTTATCATCACCATCAACCATGAGGATTATGAGCGTGCGCAAGGCTTTTGCCTTCGTCGAGGCGGGCGGGTGGTTTTGGTTCCGGGCGTTGGGGTCGACATCGGTCGTTTCGCCAAGCAGGTGGGCTCGCCGCTGATTCGGGATCGATTAGGGATACCACAAGAGGCATTAGTGCTTCTCGCTGTCGGTGAAATCAACCTCAATAAAAACTATACGGAGTTACTTAAAGTCGTCGGAATGCTGACGAAAGACTATCCACACTTGTATGCCTTAATCGTCGGCGACGGGCCCTTGAAGGGATCGCTCCAACGGCTGATCTCCCGTGCCGGCTTAGGAGAGCGCGTCCGGCTGCTCGGCTTTCGCTCGGACATCCCGGAGCTCCTGGCTGCCTCCGACCTGGTGGTCTCTTTTTCCAAGCGCGAGGGCCTGCCCGTCAGCCTGATCGAGGCAGCAGCGGCCGGACGACCCATTATAGCGACCGACGTCCGAGGCAACCGTGATGTCGTCGAGCAGGTAGGCGGAGAACTGGTGCCCCCGGGCAACGCCATCCTAGCTGCTCGTGCTATCTCAGAGCTCCTAGCAGACCCCGAAAGGAGACGGCACCTCGGCGAAGAGGCCAGCAAGCGATCGATCGTTTTCGCGCTGTCCCGACCATTGAAGGCGCTTACGGATATTTACCGTATGGAGCTGTCTCGAACGTCTGCTCATCAAGCGAGCAATCAGGCTAGATCGACTAGATAAGGCATTGACAACGCCGGCTAACTTGAAGGCTGCATAATACGGCGGAGATGTAAGTCGGCGGACCTCAATTCTTCTACCGTCGGCGGCCTAATGCCACCAGACGGAGTTGAGCCGGCCAGTGCCAACCACGTTGCAGTTCGCACGATCATCCTTGCCGTTAGTACTCCAAGTGCGAGCGCGGCCCCGCCAGGGCCGACCATGCGGGGGCCGTGAATAAATGCGATTCTGACATCGCTCGCGTAAGCTCGCCAGAACTTCCGAAGCGATTGCCGGCGCGGCCTCCTGTAGTAGATGAGGGGTGTAGGAATTAGCGCTAAACGGGTGTCGAAAAACGTGCGGCACCATAGCTCGTGGTCCTCACTTCCGGGGAATGCCAGGCTGTAGGGGTGGCGTCGGAACCAATTCGTTCGGCCGAGGACGGTCGGGTGAATGAGCCAGGAATGTAACAACGCCTGAAAGGGGCTCTTCGGGTACCTACTTTCGATAATCCCGTACACCGCAAGTTTGTCATCCATGACGTAGGCGGCTCCCGCAAGCAAGTCCGCGCCGGAGGCCTCGATCGCTCTGACCGACCGCTCCAGCCTCGAAGGAAGCATGATGTCATCCGCGTCCATCCTACACACGTACGGTGTATCAACCGCGGTCATACCCTCGTTCAACCGCGCGGCGAGTCCGCGCTGCCGCCCATCGCGAAGCACAGTTACGCGGCCATCGGCTAGCGAGGCCGCAATCTCATACGAGTTATCGTCCGATCCGTCGTCGATCAGGATCGCCTCCCAGGCCGGGTACGTTTGGGCGAAGATCGACCGTAGGGCCAATTCCAGCGTGGATCGGGCATTCCTGAAGGGCATGAGGATTGTGACTCCGGGGGACCCGTCACGCGCCATTCTCTCTCCTCCCACCGGTTGAGTCCTGGCAGCTCGGCAGCGCGGTCGCCCTATGACGGTCTTGTGCAGCAAGAGCTGCGCAAATGCCGACCAGCAGCCAGCCGCCTCTAAAGTTTTCGATGTTGACGCCGAGTGCCCCAAGGAGAACCACGGTGTAGGCGGCTACGAAACCGGCTCTGGGTGGCCGCACCCTTGCTATCACCGCAAGCGGAACGAAGACGAACAGCAAGGCGAAGAACCCTGCTCCCGCGATCCCCGTCTCAGCGAGTGCTCCAATGTATGAGTTATGCGCTAACAATGGAGTCAGGACCCCCTGGCGTTCTTCCCAGTCCGGTAGTAGCTCGCGCCCCACACCAAACAGCGGCGAAGCTTCGAAAGCCGCGATTCCGTGTGCCCATACAGTCAACCGTTCGTGCAAGCCTGCGTGATAGCCTGCGGGCGCCAAACGACCCAGCAGTGCGTAATTCGCGAAGAGGGGTCCCGTCGCCAATATCAGGCCGCCCGCCAAGGCAAGAGAACCTGCTAACTTTCGCGCCGACCTGGCACTTCCGTAGAGAAGCAGACCACCCAGAAATGCCGCCCATGCCGTGCGCGATGTCGATAGGAGGACCCCAGCGCTACACGCTACGAACGCGAAGCCGTAGGCATGGCGGAGGCGGCCCGTCGAACGATCCCGAAGTGCTAGCGCCAAGCAGGCCGCGACCGCCTCGTAGATGCCGAATAGATTCGGATCAGTCATGAGTCCACTCATTCGCGCCCCGTAGTACCATAACGGGCGGCCGAGGCCGGGGACCAAGGCAGCGACTACTTCGCAAACTGCGGTAACGCACCACGCATTGAGCATCGGTGCGACGACTTCCATCCGCATCGTGAGGGCTATGCCCGATGCGGGGACTATGACGTACAAGACCTCGATCGCCGGCTTGGCGAGGGCGAGGACTGCGGAGTCCAGCGACCCGTACCCACGAGTCGCAGCGAGGTTCAAGGACAGCCCGATGCCAAGCAACCACAACAAGCCGCCTAGTGCGACTAAGGCAAGAAGTCGGCCCATCGAACGCGGCACCAAATGTCTTAAGGAGAGTTGCCCGACGACTACTAAAGCCGCTAACAGGAGCAAAAGGTCGGCCGGCGACATGTTTACGATTCCGTTCACGTTGACGGGGAAAGCGACGCCCACGCCTATCGTTACTAAAACGAGCAGCCCTTTGATGAGGCGCATAATATCGCCCTCCAAGCCGGCACGGCGTGAACCACCGCGCGCTGGCCTTAGACGCGATACCGTGGCGTTACGTCAAGAATTAGCCCTTGGGCTTGTCTTCACCTGCGGCCTGACGGAACGGCCTGGGAGGACACCGGCGCACCGGTCCGGGTCGATCTCATAGATGGGCGCTGACCGGCGCTCACGTCCGTGGCGGGGCCACGTGCGGCGCGCTTCATCGGGGACGGGGGGTGCAAGTGCACCGGCGCGGGCGCAATCGGCCATAGGCGGTCACCTCCCGGGCGAGATGCCGTTCGGCAGGCTCTTGACCGCTATTTCCACCCGTGGTTCGCGCCGCCGGCACATTCGACCCCCGGCCGGAGCCGGTGCGCTGCGGGGCTTGCGACTACGCTTGTGTTTTGTCCGCACGCCGCGGTTGAACCGGCGAGGGACGGGTCACCCGCACGGCCGCGAGCTGGGCACCGACCGTAGGCTGCTGGCGTCACGGGCACAAGCCGGCACCGTGGCACGCCGCAGCCCAAAGTTCTGCAGTGCTGCGCGGTTAGACTCGGACGCGCACCTCGCCCACCTCGAGAGGCTCGAATCAGAACCGTCCCGCGCCTCCCTCTCCCCGCCGTCGCAAAGGCTCCGGACGACCTCACAGCGCCCCTAATACCCGCGTCCGCCGCTCACGACCTGCACGCGCCCTTCAACCGTGAACCGGAGCTCCCGCATGAGCCGCGGCCAGTCGGCCGGGC
>JADGGD010000210.1 GCA_019690095.1 Chloroflexota bacterium | reverse complement strand
GAGTTACAGGCCCGTTATACTGCGCTGTGCGCCAGTCGGTTGCGGGATGGCGATCTGTTCTGTCGAACGCGTCAGGTGATCGTCAACGATGACGCCCGCCAGATGTCCTTATACTTTGCGCCTGAGTCAATTGCGTTGATTTGGACTAGTCCGCCATACGCGAACCTGCTCAACCGTGTGCGCCGCAATATCTCTCGGCGAGAGTCACGCAATTATCAATACGGTCGTATTGAGCAGTACTCGCAAGATGAAGCGGATTTTGGCGTACTTTCGCCTGAGGAATACGTCAGCGAGATGGGGCGATTGTTCACGGCGTGTCTGCCGCTGCTCAAACCGCACGGTCGATGCGTTTTGAACGTGTCTGATATGTGGGTCGATAACTGCCGGATACCGCTGCACGCCCAGTTGATCGCAGAGATGACGCGCTGCGGGTATGAGCTACGTAACGTGATCATCTGGGACCGAACGAACATCGTGAACAATGTCGGCATCTTCGGCTATCCGAGCAATTACATCACGATGGGTGTGACGTTCGAGTACATATTAGACTTCGCGAGGCCTTGCGGGCGTTGATCGAGTGGGCGAGCGAGTGCATGCGAGCGAGTGCTGCGCGGCGTGTCGAGTTAGGGGTAACTGGTGAGACGCAGGAAACTACAGCCAAGTGAGCGCGACATCCAACGCGCCATCTGTCGTTATCTCACGCTCGAGAGCATCCCGTTCGCGGTCACCGACGCCGCTTTGGTGATGACCGCGAACGGCGCGCGCCGGCGGGTCTCACGATCTGGCTGGCCCGACATCACGGCATGCGTTCGTGGGCGGCTCTGGGCCATTGAGGTGAAGCGGCCCGACGGACGCTTACGTCCAGCACAAGCTGAGATGCTGCGCCGGCTAGTTGAAGCGGGGGCTTACGTTACGGTGGCGCGCGACGCGGAAGATGTTGTCCGCGCCCACGAGCGGATCAGACGAGGGCTGCCGCTACCTTGCCCGCTCTGCGGTGGCCAAGCGCGCGAGCGCAAGAAGCTCGTGGGCACATCCCATTGGTACGAACAATGTCCAACGTGTCAGGTGTATTTCGGTTGAAGCGCTGCCTCTGCGGTAATCGCGCGGTCACATGGGATGGGTTGTGTTTTGAGTGCGTCGTGATCCGCGACCAATTACGCCGTGAGCAGCGGATGCGCCGGCGGTACGACGAGCGCTCACGCCGCACCAAAGACGGACGAGGTGAATCGTGTTGGCGAACATCAAACCAATCCAACCGGTAGAGTTGGCCGAGACCCATGCGGTGCTCTCGCCGACCCTTGGACTCGATGAGTGGAGTGAGTTGTTACATTCTTGTGTGCGCATGGCGCGCGCCTGTCAGTGGTGGATCGGCGATCTGGTGATCGCCGGCGAACATCGTTGGGGCGAGGTGATCTATCAGTATTTGAGTGATCTGACCGAAGCGGATTACGAAACTATACGCGGTTGCGTGTGGGTAGCCGAGCGCATCCCGCCCGCTGAGCGATGCGCGGAACTATCCTGGACGCATCACCGCGTCGTGGCGGCGATTGATGACCCCGCCTTACGTACCCAGCTACTGGAACAAGCGCGCGAGCACTGCTGGACCACCCGCGAACTGGCTGCTGCCGTGCGGGCGTTGCGCGCGCAACCCCTGCCAGCTACAGACGCCGAGCCGCCGTCCCTCGCCAGCTTGGATGAGGACTGGCAGTGGGAAGCGGACGAGCAGGCGGCGATCGCTCTGATTCGCGCGCGCCTCGGTTGTTCCGAGCGAGCAGCTATCCGCTGGGCCCTACTGCGCGCACGAGACCTGTTGGAGGC
This sequence comes from Chloroflexota bacterium, assembly GCA_019690095.1. Classification (GTDB taxonomy): domain Bacteria; phylum Chloroflexota; class UBA6077; order FW602-bin22; family CADDYW01; genus JADGGD01. The sequence goes on along the minus strand of JADGGD010000210.1, from coordinate 3,294 downwards.
TGAGGCGTGAATTGCCCTCGTTGCGGCGCCCCGAACTCAACCATCGTGGTGCGCAGCCGCCGCAGCCAGCGCTACATTCGCCGCCGGCGGCAATGCACCGTCTGCCGCTTCCGGTTCACGACACGCGAAGAGGTGGCTTCACGCGATGCACCGTCGAACCTGCCGAGGGTGGACGAATGTTGACGGGTCAAAAAGGTGTAGGGGTGCGCGATCGGGAGTCGCTTAGAAGGGCGGGCTCGGGGACGTGTCGAGCAGTCGGATGATCTCTGGCAACAAGGTCTGGCTCGCGATGAGCAGCATGACCATGACGAAAACGACGATGAGGCCCACCACGGTCCAGTTAGCGCGACTCATGGGTTGTGGGGTAGCGTCGACCTTGATGGGCACGGGTTTGCCGCAATGCGGGCATCGAAGTGTGGCGCGATCCATGGTGATCACCTCCTAGTTTCTTCTTATCGGCTTATCGGCAGTGTTGTGGCAAAACTTTAGGGGAGCATGACCGCGAGGGGGGCCATATTTGGCGTCTTGTCGCGTTGCATCTGGCGAGTCAAACTGGCGGTATGTGGGCGCGGCGCGACATTGAAGCGGCGAAAGCGATCATCCGGGTATTTGAGACAGGACGCCCTCAGCCTCAGTACGGCGCGTATGCGGTCTTACCGGATGGGGCGGGGCTATCGTTCGGCGCCTACCAGTTCACGCATGCATCTGGGTCGTTGCATCGGGTGCTGGCGCGCGCGATCGAGCTCAACCCGGCCACGCCGTTGGCTCGTTGGATGGGGCTGCTGGCCACGCGCACGCCGACGGCGCTCAACCAAGCAGCTCGCGAGCGCGAGCTGCTTGCCACCTTGCAAGCCGAGAGTCGTCAGACGTACCTGCAACGGGCGCAAGAAGAAGTGTTTGAGACCGCGTATGTGCAACCAGCCATCGAGGCGTGTGCGGGGTCAGGCTATCAGCTCCCGCTTACGTTAGCGGTGGTGTTGGACTCATTGGTGCACGGTTCCTATCGGACAATTTTGCGGCGCGTCCCCGCCCAACCATCGGAACGAGCGTGGGTGCGGGCCTACGTGTTGGCCCGGCGGGCTTGGCTGGCGACCTATCGCCATCCTGACCGTCGCAGGCAGGATCTCTTGCGCCGGACGGTCTACCGGATGGACGAGTTCGTGAAGCTGATCGAGGCAGCCAACTGGCAGCTAGCGACGCCGTTTGCGGTGCGCGGGCAACTGATCACCGATGAGCTGCTCGCCGAGCAGGCGCGCTTGTTCGAACCGGCGCCACACGCGCCACAACCCTTTGAATCCAAGAATGATGGTGAGGATACAACCGTGAATGTCAATCAGTACAAACCGCTGCTAACTTCCAAGACGTTTTGGGGCGTGGTGCTCATGTTGGTGGGGTCGATCATCCCACGCGTGGGCGTCATCGATGCGCAGCAGCTAGCCGACGCCAGCGGTCTGGTGTTGGACGCCGTAGGCGCGGTGTTAGCGATCTACGGACGCATCACGGCGCGCAAAGTGATCGATGGCGTGGTTTCGACCGGTAAGTGATGGGTATTTGGCTAAGTGATGGGTATTTGGCGACGCATCCGTCAGGTGGCCCAGCGGGTTGATCAGGCGGCTGAACTGGCTCAAGAGGTCACAGCATCTCGCGCCGCGGACGGGACACTGAAGGTGGGCGATCTGGACCAGCGGCTGGCGGGGGTGGTGCGTTTATATGCGGAACTGGATGCGCGCCTCGAGGCATTGGATCGCCGCTTGACCGAGTTGGAGCAACGCATTGATGGGCCTCGCTAATGGACAATCTGCAGAAACTGGCACAAGTCATCGGCTACCTAATCGTGATAGTCGGCGCGGCTGGCGGGGTAGCCGGGGCACTCTGGCTGGTCTGGCGCGGGCGCGACATCGAACGTGTAGTCGCCACCTACAAAGAGGTGATCGGGCTCCAGGAGAAGAAGATCGCGCTCCTGGAAGCTGAACTGGCCGAGTTGAAACGACGAAACGCGGAATTGCAACTGGAATGTGACCGTTTGCGCTCCATCGCCGACCAAGAATTTCAGTTCAAGCTGCGTTTGCAGGCCACCGTCGAACGATTAGAAAGACGCCTCAGCGACTTGGAGCGTGAACGATGAGAGTGTTAGTGGCGGAAGACAATGACGAGATGCGCGCTATGCTCTCAACTCTGTTGGCGCGCTTGGATGCGGATGTGGATCTGGTGGCTGATGGCGCGTCTGCTGTGCGTGCAGTCGAGCGCGCGCACGAGCAACACGCGCCCTATGATGCCATCGTACTGGACGCTGCTATGCCCGTGCTGGATGGGTATGCAGCAGCGCTCGAGATTCGGAAGAACGAACAGTTGTACGAACGGCGCCACTCACCGCTGGCGTTCATCTCTGCGTACGCGGAGGAACTGGAGCGCACAGGGATCGCCGCGCGGTTGGGCGCGCAGGTTTGGCGGAAGCCTGACGATCTGCCGGCGTTGCCGGCCTTGATTCATCAACTGGTCCAGGCAGGTGCACGATGAACGAACAACCAACCAAGCAACCAACGTCGTCGCGTCAGTCGATGGCGCGGGCGGTCCAGCAACGTCGGTTTGTAGAGCCGGACGTGGCGCGTCGGCACTTGCGCTACGTGCGCGAGCATAACTGGGAACTGGCCACGTGGGCACGCATCTGGCGCGAACAAATGGGACGATGAGACGGAAGTTAACTGCTAGGCGCCGGCGAGCATTCCTCGAGGCGCTCGCCCGCACGGGCAACGTCAGCGCGGCGGCACAGGCTGTGGGGGTTTCGCGCGCATGCGCGTACGAGCACCGTGCCGCTGATCCCGCATTCGCTGCGGCGTGGGACGCGGCGCTCGATGAAGCGATGGATGCGCTCGAGGCCGAAGCGTGGCGGCGGGCGGTGGATGGGGTGGAGCGCCCGGTCTATCAGAACGGGCAGCGAGTGGGCGCGGTGCGCGAGTATTCGGACACGCTGCTGATCTTCCTGCTCAAGGGTGGACGGCCGCAGAAGTACCGCGAGCGGTACGAGTTGAGCGGCCCGCAAAGCCAACCGCTGCTGCAACCCGTGGCTGACGCTTTACTGAAGGTCTATGGCACAGACGCGGACGACCAGAGCCCGCAATGACTTGCTGTTCCTTGCGACCGCCCAACTGGCCCGGCTGGCCCAGGCGGCGGGGGTGCCTGTTTGCACCCTGCGGCGTTTTCTCGCTGCAGGCTACGTGCCGCAACCCAAGCAGCTGTTGTTTCACGGGGCGGCGGCGGCGGCTGACCGGCCCGATGGGCCGGTCGAGATAGGTT
>JADGGD010000004.1 GCA_019690095.1 Chloroflexota bacterium | reverse complement strand
CCCCTCAATGCGTGGGATGACTTTGTCAAGCAGTGGAGATCTCAGGGGGGCGATAAGATCACCGAGGAGGTGAACGCCTGGTACAAGGAGAACGGGGGGTAGCCGAGAAGCAGCCCGTGAGCATCCTGCGCGTTGCGGAACGAACACGAGCTGGCCTGATCAGTAACTGGCGTCTGCGGCGCGATATCCCGCTGTACATCATGCTGCTGCCGGGGGTGATCGGACTCCTGGTGTTCAGCTACTTCCCGATGTACGGGGTTATCATCGCCTTCCAGAACTTCGACCCGTTGCTTGGTTTCGCCGGTTCTCCCTGGGTCGGCCTGGAGAACTTCCGGCTTCTGCTCGGCCAGCCCGATATGTTTCAGATCGTTCGCAATACCCTGCTCATCTCGATTGGGAAGATTATCCTGGGCCAGAGCTTCAGCATCCTCTTCGCCCTGCTTCTCAGCGAGGTCCGGTGGGATGTCTATCGGCGATCCATCCAGTCGCTGAGCTACGTGCTCCATTTCTTATCCTGGGTGATCTTTGGAGGGATCCTCCTCGATATCCTGTCACTGGACGGCATTGTCAACCGGGGAATCGCGGCGGTCGGCCTGCCGAAGATCGCCTTCCTGGGGAGTGCGGCGGTCTTCCCAGGAACGATTATCGCCACGGATATCTGGAAGGAGTTTGGTTTCGGGGCGATTCTCTACCTCGCCGCGCTGACCGGGATCGACCCGACGCTCATCGAGGCTGCGGCAGTGGACGGTGCGGGACGCTTCCAGCGCATCTGGTATATCAAGATACCGGGCATCGCCTCAATGATCGTCCTGCTGGCGGCCTTGAGCCTGGGGTCAGTCCTGAACGCGGGATTCGAGCAGGTTTTGATCCTGTACAACCCGGCTGTTTACACGACGGGTGACATTATCGATACCTGGGTCTATCGGGAAGGGCTGGTTGGCCTGCAGTTTAGCCTGGGTACGGCTGTCGGCCTGCTGAAAGCGGGGATCGGCTTCGTCCTGATCGCTCTCTCCTACTGGCTGGCCGACCGCTTCGCGAACTACCGGATCTTCTGAGAAGATCGAATATGGTCGAGGATCGATCGCTCGGCAGTGTTATCTTCGATATTGTCAACCATATAGTCCTCGCGCTCCTGGGGCTTCTCTGCCTGCTCCCGCTCGTCCACGTCCTGGCAGTGTCGCTGAGCGGTCGTGCCGCTGCGGCGGGAGGTCTGGTCACCTTCTGGCCGGTGGACTTCAATACGGTCAATTACGCCCAGATCCTGCAGGATGCCCAGTTTGAGCGCTCCTTCCTCATCTCAGTTATTCGCGTTCTTGCCGGCACGTCGATCAGCCTGATCGTCGTTGTTCTGACGGCATACCCGCTGTCGCTTGATTCTCCGGGCTTTCGCGGTCAGCGTCCGGTCAAGTGGCTCTTTCTGTTCGCGATGCTTTTCAGCGGCGGGCTCATCCCCTGGTACCTGGTGATCAAGACCCTGGGGATGCTCAATACCCTCTGGGCGCTGATCCTCCCGAATGCCGTTCAGGTGTTTTATATCATCGTGATGATGAACTTTTTCCGCAGTCTTCCGCGGGAGGTTGCCGAGGCGGCGACGGTTGATGGGGCGTCGCACTGGCGAATTCTCTTCGAGATCTACGTGCCGCTCTCGGTTCCAGGCCTGGCAACGCTGGGTTTATTCAGTGCGGTTGGCCACTGGAATTCCTGGTTTGACGGCCTGATCCTCATGGAACAGAATAACTTCCCCTTGCAGAGCTACCTCCAGACGCTCCTGGTGAGTGGAAGCGATACCAGTGCCAGTGCCATCAACAATCCATTGCTCACCGAGTTCATGTCCGCCCAGGCGATGCACGCCGCGATGATCTTTGTGGCGACCGTCCCGATCCTGCTGGTGTACCCGTTTCTCCAACGCTACTTCGTGACCGGTCTGACCCTGGGCTCGCTCAAGGGGTAGAGTGTGCGTCCAGTGATGGGGGTGCCTTCGTCCGCGTCTGGTGTATAAAATCGTCGGTGTCATGATTGATCGTGCGGTTTTCAGCCAGTACGTCCGTCAGGCTCTCGTTCATCTGGATGATCCGGTCTATCTCAACGGGCACCCCCTCGCCGAGCTCCTGATCGATCCCCGGGGATCCGCCGCGGGACCTCTGCTGCGCGAGAGAATTCTCGATGCGATTGATCTGGTCCGCCCACCCGCCGGGATACCAGAGACGTCATCCGCCTGGCGTTGCTACCGATACCTCGTTCTGCGCTTCGTCCAGGGGCTCGACGGCGAAGAGGTCGCCCGTGCCTTGTCGGTGAGCAGTCGTCAGGCACGCCGCGACTACCACCGCGCCGTCGAGGCGGTCACCGATATCCTCTGGCGGGGCTACCTGCGCCGGATCCAGCCCCTGGAACCTTCCCATCTGGACGTGGAACCGGACTCCCTCCCATTGCCGCCCCTTCTGGAGGATGAGATCGAGTCAATTGGGGCGGCGCCGGCTACCGAGCCGCTGAACCTCGCCGCAACGCTGAATAGCGTCCTGGAGACCGTTGGTCCCCTCGCCCGAGCGGAATCGGTTCGGTTCAATGTCGAGGTGCCCATGGACCTTCCCTTGATTGCGGTCAATCGCGCGGTCCTGCGGCAGGTATTCATCGGGCTCCTGAGCTACGTGATCAGCCTGGGGAAAGGCACGCGCCTTGGAATCGCTGCAGTAGAGCGTGGGGATAGCGTCTCAATTACCCTGACGTGTGTGACCCGCGACCGGCCGACAGGGGAGTGGCCTCCGCGAGCTGACCAGCACGCCCGGCTCGCCGCGATTCGCCGCCTGGTCGAGCTGCAGGGAGGGCGGTTCAGCTCTCACGTGCCGCGCGGCGGAGAACTTCATCTCGAGGTCCAGGTCCCGATCGCCGAGCAGACGACGGTCCTGGTGGTCGATGATAATCCCGACTTCATCCGACTATTCCGCCGCTACGTTCGTTCTTTTCCGTATCGGGTCATTGAGGCCAACCTGGAGAGCGAGGCACTGCGCCTGGCCCGGGAGGCTCGTCCAGATCTGATTACTCTGGACGTCATGATGCCCACCCAGGACGGTTGGGAGATCCTCCAGCGTCTGAAGAGTGATCCGGAAACGCGCGGGATTCCGGTGGTGGTCTGCTCAGTCCTGGGCGATGAGCCCCTTGCACGGTCACTTGGTGCCGCCGAGTTCTTGAGTAAACCGGTCACGCAGCGGGAGCTGCTCGCGGTCCTTGACCGGTGGCGCCGTCTTGCCCCATCAGGGCGTGCACGGTAGCCTCGGCGCATTTCATAATCTCTCCAACGCTAAGGCCATTGCGGCGGGTGATGCCCAGGAAGGGCGCTCGGATCGGCTCGTCCCGGGTCTTGCCGGTCACAATCACAACCGGTATCGCGGCCGCGTGCGCGCTGCTCTGCATAGCCGCAAGGACACCGGCACCATCGAGTGTAGGCATCACGAGATCAAGCAGAATCAGGTCCGGCTGGCGGTCGCGCAGCAGAGCCAGCGCCTCGTCCCCACTGCTGGCGCACTGGATCCGATAGCGCCGCGAGATCGACCGGAGCATGCGAGTCAGTAGCCTCACTGTGTCCGGATCATCGTCGACCACGAGGATGTTCCTGGCCGCTGGCGCGCACCGACGGATCGCCGCCCGGAGCTGGTCGCGGTTAAGCGGCTTGGCCAGGAACGCGGCAGCGCCGTCTAACAGTCGCCGGTCGCTCGCGAGCTCCAGAGGGCAGAGCAGGAATGGAACATCAGCCAGTCGGGCGGGGATCCTCTCGTTGTCCAGCCGGGCGATCGTTTCTGCCCCGGATATGACAACAGCGCCCGGACGGCGCTGGCGAGCCGCTATTGCCGCTTCGTCGAGGTTTCGGACGCCCAGTACGTCGAAGCCGTCGAGATAGCGCTGGAAGAGGCGTGCGGCTTCGGTGCGCTCGCCGACAACGAGGACGGTAGGACGATCCTGAGGGGTGCCTACCTGATACCAGGTTTGCCAGTCCTCCCGCAGCGGCGACGGCACGACGTTGGCGTTGATCGGGAGGGTGAAGGAAAATATGCTCCCCTTCCCAGGAGTGCTGGTGGCCCAGATCGCTCCGCCGTGGAGCTCGATAAAGCGCTTGCAGATCGCCAGACCGAGCCCGCTACCCCGGTGTCCTTGAGGAGCATTACCGGCCTGGTGGAAGTCCTGAAACAGCTCGGATACCTCGCTCGGCAGAATGCCGTGGCCGGTATCCTCGACGGCTACCAGGACCTCGTCTCCCTCGCGGCGGGCGCGAATCGTGACCCCACCCACTGTCGTGAAGCGAGCGGCATTGTTCAGGAGGTTGATCAGAACCTGGCGGATTCGCACTCGATCAACGAGAAGGACCGGCAGGTCGGCAGCGATGTCTGTCTCCAGCGTCAGCCGCTTATCTCGAAACATTGTCTCGATGGCGCTGATCGCCTCGCCGACGATGTCGGCAAGGACAGCCGGCTCCTTCTTCAGCGCCATGCGGTGGGCTTCGATCTGCGAGAGATCCAGAATGTCATCGATGAGGTTCGACAGGTGACAGGCGTTTCGATAGATCGCCTCCACATCCCCCCGATAGCTTTGCGGAATGCGCTCACCGTCAAAGCTCTCCGGTGACAGGACCATCATCTCGCTAAAGCCGATGATGAGGTTCAGGGGAGTGCGCAGTTCGTGGCTGATGTAGGCAGCAAATGCGGCCTTCTCCTGCCGGGCCGCTTCGGCGGCCCGCCGGGCGCGCTCGAGTTCCTGGTTCATCTGCTCGAGCGCGATGCAGGTCTCGGCCAGGCTCTTGGAGACCCGTCGGAGCTCGCCTTGCTGCTGCCGCAAGCTATCCCGCTGCGCGCGCGCATCCTCATAACTGGCCCAGGCCCATTCCAGTGCCCGCGCCGTTGGGCGCGCAGTCAGCCAGGAGAGGCAAAAGCCGAGGCACCCCGCAACCACCGCTTCTACCGCACTGCCGACATCAAGATAGCCAGCCGTCTGGCCAGCCAGGCTGATCGCGGCGGTCAGCCCCACAACGCCAAGGGTCACTCGCGCTCCAAAGAGGATACCGGTCACGCCAACAACGAGCATTGGCGCGTTGGCGGCGGATTCGGTCGGCCAGTTCCAGAACATTACCGCCCACCCGACAATGAGGGTAAGGACGAGACCGACCGCGCCCGCAGTGGCGTTCCTGCTGGCAACGGCAGCGATGCCGACAGTCGCGACTGTGATGGCGATGCCGATCAGCCAGACCGACTCGGCAGCGCCCGCATTAAAGGCAGCGATAGTGGCCGTGAGGCTGATCAGGTACAGTCCGCCCAACAGGAAGGGAAGGTTCTCCAGGCGGAGCGCGTTGAGATCCGAACGATCAAACCGTCGCTCCACGGGGTCCGCCAATCCACTCATGCCCGAGCCTCCATCGTTGGCGCCGTGGTGATGGTGACAAGCATATCACGTCGGCCATTCCAGTCGGCTCGCTCCAAGCATTGGTTGGACGCGGCAGGGGAATGGGGTGACTGGCTGCCGCGGCGGAGAAGGTTGCTGTTCACAGTACGGGGCGTCGGGGGGCCGTCTGCCCAACACCAAAAATAAATAAAATAAGGAAGTGGTGCGTGCGGAACTATTGCAGGGGAGCCGGCATCGGTGCAGCAGAGGCGCGATCAGCGGTTGACGGGCGCCGCACTGCGTCCAGGCGTCGGCATATATTGGTAGGTGGGTGTCCGGGGCAGTAGGGTGTGATCTAACGGCCGGGGCGTCGGGCCGCGAGTGACAGCCAGCGATCCTCACGCGGCAATTGTCCTGCGTGGGAAGCTGGGCGGCAGGTAAAGTAGTCGCCTCCTGGAGGGAACACGCACGGTGACCGTGGAGCAAGGACAGGGAGGGTGAAGCGCTTTGGCCATTAGGACGGGTTCGCTCCGCGGGTTACCCCGTGTCCACGTCCCGCCTATCAAGCAGGTCGTCTCCCTGCGGCCTCGACGACACCTCATCTTGGGACGGGCTTCGCACTTAGATGCTGTCAGCGCTTATCCCTTCCGGACCTGGTCACCCAGCGATGCCCCGGGCGGGACAGCTGGCACGCCAGCGGTCCGTCCATCCCGTTCCTTGCGTACGGGCAGGGTCACACGGCCCTGCCCCGTCCCGAACGACGCTGGCCCAGATCAGCCGGCGCCTTGGGACGTAGGGACAGCCTCCCGCAAGTGTCGGACGCCCGCGACGGATAGCGATCGATCTGACTCACGTCGGTCTACGCCCAGCTCACGTGCCGCTTTGATGGGCGAACAGCCCAACCCTTGGGACCTGCTTCAGCCCCAGGATGCGGCGAGCCGGCATCGAGGTACCAAGCCCCGCCGTCGATGGGGTCTCTCGGGCGGGATTGGCCCTTCATCCCCGGGGAGCTTTTATCCGTTGCTCCCACGGCCCTCCCACGCGGGGCCGCGGTCTCACTAAGCCCGACTTTCGTCTCTGCTCGGCTCGTGGGCCTGCCAGTCGAGCTCCCTTCCTGCCCTTGCGCTCCACGCACGATTTCCATCCGTGCTGAGGGAACCTTTGGGCTCCTCCGTTGCCCTTCAGGAGGACACCGAACCAGTCAAACTGCCCACCTGGCATGGTCCCCGGCCTCGTACTCCTAAGGCCGGGTCAGGGCCGGCCCCCGGGTTGGGTTGTCTGACGGCTCCCTCCTGGCCTGTCTCGCCAGGAGTTCGCGGCCTCCAACCGAACGCTTCACCCGGGGGCCGATCGGCGACTGCGCGCCGGGGCGGCCCAATACCAGGCTGCAGTAAAGCTCCACGGGATCTTGGTGTCCTGTCGCGGGTCGTGCGCCCTTTCGCGCACACATCAGTTTCGCCGGGTCCCTCGCTGAGACAGTGCCCGGGTCGTCACGCCATTCGAGCACGGCGGTATTTAGCCGCCAAGGAGTTTCGCTACATTCTGGCCGTCACCATTACGGCCGCCGCTAACCGGGGGTTCAGTTCGGCGCCGGACAGGGCCCGTACGTCTCCCCTTAGGTCCCGGTGCTGGGCAGGCCTCGGTCCCTATACGTCGGCTTCCGCCTTCTGCAGGGGCCGGTGTTTTTAGGAAACAGCCGCCCGGGCCTCTTCTCTGCGGCCCCGGCCATCACGGCCGGGGCAGCCCTTCTCCCGAGGTTACGGGCTCGATTTGCCGAGTTCCTTAGCGAGGGTTCTCCCGATCACCTGAGGACAGTAATCCTCGCCGACCAGTGGCGGTTTGCGGTACGGACACCCGCGGCGCGCGCCGCGAGGCTTTTCGTGGCCGGCCGGCGACCCTGACGCAGCAGGTCCAGCGCTGCGCTACGGCCGCCGACCGGCGTCCCCTCGGGGCAGTCCGCCGCGGGTGGGGCCGGACTATTAACCGGCTTCCCCATCGCCTACGCCTTTCGGCCTCGACTTAGGACCGCCTCACCCGACGCGGATGTACGATGCGTCGGAAACCTTCGGCTTGCGGTGCCCCGGCTTCTCACCGGGGTTCGACGCTACTCGTGCCGGCATTCGCACTTGGGGTCGCTCCGGCTGCCCTCGCGGGTCAGCCTTCACCGTCCTCCCAACGCTCCCCTACCACGCCGCGCCCAGGCGCGGCGTCCACGGCTTCGGCGCCGGGCTTAGCCCCGCTCCATTGTGGGCGCAGGACCGCTCGACCAGTGAGTTGTGACACACTCCTTGGAGGGTGACTACTGAGAGCCCACCTCCTGGCTGTCTCCGCGGCCCCACCGCCTTTCTCGGCGACACTGGGCCCGGACTTCGGGGCCGTTAGCCGGTGGTCTGGGCTGTTTCCCTCTCGACGATGGAGCTTGACCCCCACCGTCTCACTCCCGGAGTTGCGGGATCCGGGCTTCAGAGTTTGGATGGGTTGGGAGCGCGCTGGCGCCCCTGGCCCTTCCAGTGACTTTACCCCCGGATCCGAGCCTCCGAGGCTGCGCGTCAATGCATTTCGGGGAGAACCAGCTATCTCCGGGTTCGTTTGGCTTTTTACCCCTACCCACGGCTCCTCCGAGCCCTTTGCATCGGACACCGGTTCGGGCCTCCCCCCCGCTTTCGCGGGGCTTCACCCTGGCCATGGGTAGCTCACCCGGTTTCGGGTCTACGCGGTGCGACCAGCGCCCTGTTCGGACTCGCTTTCGCTGTGGCTCCGTCCCGCAAGGACTTAACCGTGCCGCGCCGCGTAACTCGCCGGCTCATAATCCACGATGCGCGCCATCATCCCGCCCCCGCGGGGCAGGACTCTGACGGTCTGTGAGCACGTGGTTTCGGGCTCTCTTTCACTCCCCTTCCGGGGTTCTTTTCACCGTTCCCTCACGGTACTCCTGCGCTATCGGTCGGGCGGGTATTTAGCCTTGGAGGGTGGTCCCCCCGGCTTCCCACAGGGTTCCTCGTGTCCCGTGGTACTCAAGCCACCGGCGGAAGCGCGCGACCCCGTCGACTACCGGGCTGTCACCGTCTCCGGCGGCTCGTCCCAGAGCGCTTCGCCTGGGGTCTCGCATCTGGGTCCCTTCCTGGTCAGGCCGCGGCCCGACCGGCCGGTGCTTCCAACTTCCATCCGGCATGGGCCCGCGGGCTCGTCGGCCGGATGGCTCTGGGCTGCTCCCCGTTCGCTCGCCGCTACTGGGGGAATCTCGGTTGATTTCTTCTCCACGGGCTACTGAGATGGTCCAGTTCGCCCGGTTCCCGCCCGGCGGAGTGGGGTCCCCGCCGGGCGTCCGGTGGTTAGCCACCGGACGGGTTTCCCCATTCGGACACCCCCGGATCACTGCGTGCCCGCCGCTCCCCGGGGTGTATCGCCGCCTGGCCGCGTCCTTCATCGGCCCGCCGCGCCGAGGCGTCCACCACGTGCCCTTGACGTCGCTTCACCGCCTGTCCTCGTGCTCGTGACGACCGCCCTGGCCCTGTGGACCGATGGCGGCGATCACGAGCCCGCGATCACCGTGCGTTGGTAAGGTACACTGGTCGGGCACCGTGGCGTCCGACCAGGGCACCGCGACGAGAGAGGATCGGACACACGCGGGGCAGGCCACCCAACGGGGCGGCCCGCAGCATCTGGAAAAGGTAGCGGGGCCTGGTAGTGCCATACTCGGCTGACCCGCCCCGCAGCATTTGCGTCAGCCGCACGTTCCCGTACGGCTACCGTGCTACGGCATCATCCGGATGGCCTGCCCCCACCCTCGGCGGCGTTGCATTTCTGCAGGTCACCGCCTTCGGGCAGGGGAAGCACTCCGGACGTGACGGACGAGTTGTGTGGGGCCCGAGAACGTATTCACCGCCGTGTGCTGACCGGCGGTTACTAGCGGCTCCGGCTTCACGCGGTCGGGTTGCAGACCGCGATCCGAACCACGGGCAGGTTTCCGGGATAGCTCCCCCTTGCGGGTTGGCGGCCCTCTGTCCTGCCCACTGTCGCGTGGGAGTGGCCCAGGGCATCCGGGCCACGCCGACTGGACGTCATCCTCTCCTTCCTCCCCCTTGCGGGGGCAGTCTCGCCAGAGAGCCGGGATCCCGGCAACTGGCGACAGGGGTCTCGCCCGTTCTGGGAGTGGACCCAACACCTCACGGCACGAGCTGACGACAGCCGTGCAGCACCTGTCTCGCCGCCGGGGTCTGGGACAGCAGTCCACTGCCGCCCAGACCCCGATCGGACCCCTTTCGGGGCCTACGGACGATACGTCAAGCCCTGGTAAGGTTCTACGTTCTGGATCGGATTAAACCACACGCGCCGCCGCTTGTGCGGACCCACGCCAAGTCCTTTGGGTTTTAGCCTTGCGGCCGTAGTATCCAGGCGGGACACTTAACGCGTTAGCTCCGCCACCGACGGCCGTCCGGGCCGCCAGCGGCAAGTGTCCATCGTTGACTGCACGGACTACCCGGGTAGCAAATCCGGTTTGCTCCCCGTGCCTTCGCGTCTCGACGTCAGGGGCGGGCCAGAAGGCCGCCTTCGCCACTGGCGTTCTTCCCGAGATCAGCGCATTTCACTGCTCCTCCGGGAGTTCCGCCTTCCTCTCCCGCCCTCGAGCGGTGGGGTCTCGGCGGCGCTCCACGGGTTAGGCCCGTGGCTTTCACCGCCGGCGGCCACCGCCGCCTGCACGCTCTTTACGCCCAGTGAGTCCGGGTAGCGCTCGCCCCCTACGTATCGCCGCTGCTGCTGGCACGTAGTTAGCCGGGGCTTCTTCGGTCGGTACTGTCCTTCCTCCTCCCGACCAAAAGGGGTTTACAACCCGAAGGCCGTCATCCCCCACGCGGCGTCGCGAGGTCGGGCTTTCGCCGATTGCCCACGATTCCCCACTGCTGCCTCCCCGGTGGCATCAGCCCCGCGAGAGGCCGGGCCGTGTCTCAGTCCCGGTCTGGCTGGCCATCCTCTCAGACCAGCTACCCGTCATCGGCTTGGTAGGCTGTTACCCTGCCAACAACCTGATAGGCCGCGAGCCCCTCCCTAAGCGCCTTCGCCAGAAGACTTTCCTCGCGGAGCCGGCGCCCCGCGAGCACATCGGGGATTACCCGCCCTTTTGGGGCGGCTATCCCCGGCTTAGGGGCAGGTTACTCACGTGTTACGCAACCGTCTGCCACTTCGTTGGAACCAGACCGAAGGGTCTGGTTCCGACGTCGTCCGACTTGCATGTGTTAGGCACGCCGCCAGCGCTCACCCTGAGCCAGGATCAAGCTCGTCAGAGATGGTCCGACGCGGCCGCGATCCTCTCTTCGCCTGGTAAGGTGCCCGCCGCCCGTCCCCGGTCCCACCCCAGTGGACTGACCGGGAGAGGGGCGTGATTCGATGCCTCGCAAGGTACGTGCCGCTGGGATCCAGATGGTTTCCGTCTACACCCTGCAGTATGCCTGGTCTTCTCATCTCGTCGGTGCGAGTTCACCTCGATCCAAGCAGATTCGGGCCGCCGCACCGGCGCGGCTGGTCCAGTGGGTGTGCCGGTCACCATTCCTCTCCCGCTCGGGTAGAAGGTGCGGCGAGCGACTGGCCCTGCCCAAATGGTTCCGGGAGACGGGTTCCAGTATCTCTACCTCCGGGGGAAGGGGACGAGGATCAGGGCGGGCTGGCAGATACCGTCCTTTAGAGATAGAGAGCAACACGCGTCCCTTCCTGACGCACCGGGACTGAGGGGGAAGGAAGAATGCCGCGGCACGGCCTCCTGCCGGGCTGTCGCCCGTACTCAGCGGACGGGCGGGCCTGGCGGTGGGGCCGCCTCCGCGGCCGCGATGGCCTGGGCCAGCTCGCGCATGCGCCGAAGGCTCTCCGCCGCGCGCGGGCCGAAGGCCGGGTCGTCGGTGCCGCGGACCTCGAAGGAGAGCCGCCCATCGTAGCCGGCCGCCCGAAGCGCGGCCAGGAACGGTCGCTGATCCCAGTCGCCCAGGCAGGGGAGGCGCCGTTCGTCGTCTGAAGTGTGGGCGTGAGCGAGCCACGGCCCGGCCTCCTGCACATGGGCAAGGGGTTCGTTCTGCTTCATCACGTGGTAGTAGTCCACCAGCACCCGAAGGTTCGGATGGTCAATCGTCCGGGCCAGCTGGACCGCGTCCGGCAGGTAGTAGAGGATATTGGCCTCGCGTGGGTTGATTGGCTCGATCACGACTACGACACCCGCTGCAGCAGCCAGGTCAGCGATTAGCGCGGCAGTCTGTTCGATCTGTTCCCAGGCCCGCGAGAACGGCCAGCCCGGCGGAACGCGCTTCGATTCGGCACTCCCCCAGTTGATTACCTGGACTCCGACCTCCGCCGCCCGCTCGATGGTCGTCTCCAGGTAGCGGCGCACCCGCGCCGGGTCGACCGACGGCCCGACGATAGGGACCGAGCCCGGGATGAAGCCGGCCAGTGCCTCGATCGGCATGCCGCTCGCCCGCAGGCGCGCTTTGATCGGGGCGAATGCCCGCGCATCCTCGAATGGGACCAGCACACGGGCACCAATCTCGACATAATCGTAGCCCCAGTCGTGGGCCTGCTCGATGACCTTGAGGTCGCTCGCGCATAGTCCGAATCGCACCGCCATTTCCTCCTGAACCGCTCTGGCTGCGGCCAGTGACACGATACTCCTCCGTCCAGAGGCTGGCAAGGGCGGCTTCCGCCGCGACCGGGGCGTCCCGGATTTGCGTGCTTCTCGCACCATGCTCGAAGCGATTGACTCGCCTCTCTCGAGGCTCTACCATCCTTCAAAAGGGCTGTTGCGATCCTGCCTGTAACCGGATGGCTCCACCTGCGTTGTACCCGGCGGGGTGCTGCCCGCTGATGAGCATCTGCGCTCTCCCTCGATCGGCTGGCCGGGGCGCCGCTTGATCCACGGTGCTGGTGTAAGTGTAAGGGGAATATCGTGAGGCCCATTCTCCGTCTCTCCCTGGCGCTTCTCCTGGCGTTCCTCGGCCTGGCTCGCCTCCCGGCTCCGGCAGCCCGCGCGGCCGCCGGGCCGGTGTATGCTGGCTGGGCAATGGAAGCCTATCCCGATCTCTCGCTGACAGATTTTCTGAGTACCTTCGAGCGGATGCGGGCCGCCGGCGCCAACATTGTCTGGCTCGGGCACAGCAACCCTGCCGATGTGAATCCTTCCGCGGCCGAGGTGGGCCTGGCCTACCCGGTGTACGCCGCGGCCATTGATCCATCCGATCCTCAACATGAAGCGGCCCTTGCCATCCTGGAGGCCCAGCGGCGCGCTCTTGAGGCGGCCCGGACCGTCGGGCTGAAGGTTGTCCTGCCAGTGAACTATCGCACCCAGATGGGCGCGGCCTGGAACGCGGCCCACGGCGACAGCCTGCGCCGGGGGCCGGATGGTGCAGTGCTCGACTTCGGCGGGGTCGACGCCTCACCCTATGCGGGCGATTTCCGCGCCGATACCGCGGCCTATTACCGCTGGGTAGATCAGACCTTCGTCGCCCCTTACCGCGACGTGATCGCCCTGATCAACCTGGCGGACGAGCCCAGCGGCGTCGACTACTCCTCCCCGGCCGATGCGACGTTTGCCGCGCTGACTGGCTATCACTTCGCCGATGTTGGGAGCGACCCGGAGCGGGTAGCGCGCCTGGGGGCCTTCCAGACCCACGTGATGGTCGACTTTGCCATCTGGGCAGCCCAACAGTGGCAGGAGATCGATCCCGCCGTGCCGGTTACGATGTCGTTTGATGGCGGGCCCGGCCGGAAGAACCAGCAGGCCCCGGCCCTGGAGCCGCTCTTCCGGGATACACCGCCCAACTTCCAGCCCGCCTGGGATGCATACCTGCGGGACGGAACTGCCGCCGATGCCCTCGATGATTCCGAGGTGACGGCGCTGGTGGTCTTCGCCGGGACACTTGGCCACCTCTCGGCGCGCTATCAGCGTCCCTACTGGCTGTGGTCGGCCGGGAACAGCTGGGGCCTCGGTCAGCAGAGCGACGATCCGGATACCATTGCCGATGCACTGGTCAACCTCCGCCTCCTCGCTGATGTCTCCCGCGAGGCGGGAGGCCTGTTGCGCGGGATTGCGGTCTGGAGCTACAACCTCCGCGGTCAGGGCCTCTACAACAATCCACACCCGACAACGTACGCACCAGACGATTTGTTCAATCGCCTCTCGGCGAGCTTCCCGACGATCCGGGGTATCCTCCAGGGCCCCCCTGGACCAGGGCCAGATGCGCTCATCCTCGCGCCCGCGGCGCTGCCGGAGCGTCTTCTCGGCGGCGAGCGCATCGTCGATATCTGGAAGTTCCGCGGTTATAACTTCGGCGACCTTCTCTCGCTTGTCCGGTCTGGTCTGACGCCCGCGGTAGTGAGCACACTGGACGGCGAACAGCTTTCAGGCGTCCGCCTGCTGGTCGTGCTGGCGCGGGGCCCGGACGATCTCACGCCGGGGGATGTCGCGGCGCTCCGCGCCTACCGCGCGGCCGGGGGGACACTGGTAGATGCCGAGTCGGTGGACGGCCCACTGGCGCTCGGCGCCCAGTGGGTTGCGCCGGGCAACGCAGCGGAGATCTTGTTCGGGAAGGACGTCACGGCAACCCAGGCCGGGCCGGTCGCCGCGCTCGGGCTCCCGCGCCTTGCCAACAGCTTTGTGATTCGGGGGCCCGGCGAGGTGCTTGCCTACGGGGGAACCGCGACCGACCCACCGGGTCAGATGCGCGCCTGGGTCCGGCTGATTGGGCCTGCGCGCGTGATCGCTTATGCGCCGGATGGTCAGCCGGATGATCCAGCCGAGATCGGACCGGGGCTGGTGGGCGTGCCAACCCAGCGGCATACCTTCGCGGTGCTCGTCGGTACCGCGACGCCGGTGGTCGCGCGCACGAGCCGTCTCTTCCCCGAGACGGGCTTCCGGGTCGATAACGATACGATCTGGGACTACTTTGTCCACCGCGGGGGTGTTGCGACCTTCGGTTACCCGGTCAGCCGTCCTTTTCGCTTGCAGGGGTTTATCGTGCAGATCTTCCAGCGGCGCGTGATCCAGCTCGACGCGGCCGGCCATCCTCGTCTCCTGAACCTGCTGGATCCGGGGCTTCTCCCGTACCGCCACTTTAATGGCGTTACCCTGCCGTCGGCTGATCCGGCACTCGTCCGCTCGGCCCCGAACCCCACTGACGCGTCGGCTGTTCTCGCCTTCGTCCAGACGCACGCCCCGGATACCTTCGCTGGACAGCCAGTTGGCTTCTTCGAGACATTCCGCCAGACTGTCTCCACGGGCACCGCTCTCCCCGCTGGCGGGGATCCCGGGCTCGTGCTCGGGTTCGACCTGGAGATGTGGGGGCTGCCGACCAGTCAGCCGATGGTCGATCCCAACAACCATGCCTTCATCTTCCTGCGCTTCCAGCGGGGTATCATGCACTACGATGCGAGTTGCGGGTGCACCCGGGGGCTGCTCCTGGGGGACTACCTCAAGAGCATCCTGACCGGCCGGAACCTTCCGCCGGATCTCGAGCAGGAGGCACGGAACAGCCCGCTCTACCGGCAGTATGATCCGAGCGCGCCCCACTGGGTGCGCGATCCGTCGCTCCTGCCCGGGACCGACCTTACCTACGCCTTCGAGCGCCAGTGAGCCGGTCGGCCCGGGCTGAGGGGATGGGTTTCGCGGATCCCGGCCGGAAACACCGGCTGAGAGCAGGAGGTGGTATCGGTGTCCACGCCAGAACGCGTTGTCGGCGTCGCCGTTCACGAGCGCACGGTGTCAGAGACGCTCGCGGTGATCCGCAGGGCGGACGACCTCGGGGTTCGGGCTGTCTGGCTGACCACCGGCGGCGTCGGCCCGGACGGTCCGACCGTGCTCGCGGCCGCGGCAGTGCAGACGCGGCGCATTGCCCTGGGAACGGCGATTGTTCCAACCTTTCCCCGCCATCCTCTGGTGGTTGTCCAGCAGGCGATCGTCCTGGCGCAGCTGGCCCCGGGGCGGTTTCGCCTGGGCCTCGGGCCGAGCCATCGCCCGAGCATCGAGGGGATGTACGGCATCCCGTTCCAGCGGCCGCTGGAGCACCTCCGCGAGTACGCAATGATCGTGCGCCAGGCCCTCCAGGGGGGAACGGTCGACTTCACCGGCCGTCGCTTCACCGTGCATGCGCGGATTCCGGATCCACCCGGCACGCCGGTCTTCCTATCAGCGCTCCGCCCGGCCTCCTACGAGCTGGCCGGGGAGATCGCCGATGGCGCGATCAGCTGGGTAACGCCGCCCGCATTTCTGCGAGATGTCGCACGCCCGGCCCTGCTGGCCGGTGCGGCGCGGCGGACTGACGGCCGCCGCCCGATCCTGGTCGGGCACGCCTTCGGGGTCGTCTCAGAGGATGAGGCGGCGGTGCTCCGGGAGGCGCGTGAGCGATTGGCCGGCTACGCGCGCCTCCCGTTCTACCAGGAGATGTTCGCCGCGGCTGGCTATCCGGAGGCGCGGCAGGGCACCATCAGTGACGCGCTGGCGCGGAACCTGGTGATTCACGGGGACGAGGCACGCTTTGCTGACGGCCTGCGCCGCTTTCTCGATGCCGGGCTCGATGAGCTGATCGTCTCCCTCCTGCCGGTTGGGGCAGATCGCACCGGCAGCCTCGAGCGAACGCTCCGGGCGCTGGCCAGCTGAGGAAGGCCGCGGGGAGAAGATCAGCGCGCGCCGCGCAGCTCATCGGCGTAGGCAAAGAGGGCCGGTGTGCCGCCAGTATGGATGAAGACAACCGTACTGTCGCGCGGGATCACGCCGCGGCGGATGTAGTCAATCAGGCCGGCCATAGCTTTGCCCGCGTAGACCGGGTCGAGGAGAATGCCCTCCGTCCGCGCGAGCAGGCGAATTGCCGCGATGCACTCAGCGGTCAGGGTGCCGTAGGCCGGCCCGGTGTAGCCGTCGTCAACCAGAACATCGGACGGCCCGAACCGGTCCGGCAGGCCGATCTTCTCGGCGGTGGCGTTGGCAACCGCGAGAACCCGGCTGATCACGCCCGCAGCCTTCGATCCGGGCGAGATGCCCACGATCCGGTACCCATCTCCCGCCGCCCGCGCCCCGACCAGCAGGCCACCCTGGGTGCCGGCCGAGCCGCTGGCGACGAAGAGGTGGCTCGGTGTCGTGCCGAGGCGCGCAAGCTGGTCGTGGAGCTCGAGCGCGCAGAGAACGTAGCCCAGCGCGCCAACCGGGTTCGAGCCGCCGACCGGGATGAGATACGGCTGGCGGCCCTCCGCCCGTAGACGCGCGATGAGGTCATCGGTCGCCCGCTCCACGGCGTCGCTGTTCTCGACCCGGATGAGCGTCGCACCGAGGAGGTCATCGAGCAGGAGGTTTCCTTGACCCTCGCCGTGGAAGGGCGGGGAGAGGATCAGGTAGCAGTCCAGCCCGGCTCGGGCGGCGGCCGCGGCGGTCTGGCGACAGTGGTTGGACTGTCCCGCGCCGAGGGTAATGACACAGTCGGCCCCGCACGCCTTCGCCTCGCCGATGAGCCATTCAAGCTTGCGCGCCTTGTTTCCTCCGAGAGCGAGGCCGGTCAGGTCGTCCCGTTTGATCAGCACGCGCACCCCACCGAGGGCTGCCCCAAGGCGGGGTGCTTCCTCCAGCGGCGTGGGAAGCTGGGCGAACCGAAGGCGCGGGAATCGCGCAGTGAGGACATCCTCTGTCAGCACGGCTCCTCCTGGCTGGCAGTCGAACAGCATCCGACCATCTCGACCGATAGGGTCATCGTACCCGATGCAGGTCGTTCCATGCCAGAGGCCATACCGGTGTCGTCAGGCACCATCCCCACCCCCGCGCAGCCAGGCGACGACCTCGCCCAGGTGGTCGAGGGGATCGGCGATGGCAGGCAGATCCAGGAGTTCCCGCCCACGCCGGACGTCGGCGACGAAGCGGCTGACCTCAAAGGTGCGCGGAGGGAGCAGCTCGACCGGCGCGTCCGGGCTAACCTCCCGCTGAATACGTTCGGCCAGGTCGTAGACGGTCGTGCCCTGGCCGCTCCCCACATTGACCGGTTCAGTGAGCACGGGCAGGTGCGCCGCGCGGACGAGCGCCCGGACCACGTGGCCGACCCAGATGAAATCGAGCACCTGTGTGCCGCCGTAGATGGTCATTGGCTCACCACGGAGGGCACGGGCGATAAAGCGAGGGATGACCCGATCGGTGTCGCGGGGACCGTAAACATTGGCCAGCCGCAGGACCCGGATATCGAGCCCCTGGGCACGGTAGACACAGGCGTACATCTCGCCAGCTGCCTTGCTCGCGCCGTAGAGGTTCTTCGGTCGGAGGGGAGTAGCTTCATCCACCGGCACCACGTCCACGTCACCGTAGACCTCCCGGGAGGAGCTGAACACCACCCGCCCGACCCGGGCCTCCAGGGCCGCACGGAACACGTTGACCGTTCCGGCTACGTTGGTGGTAAACGAGTAGTCTGGATCCTCAAGCGCGCCGAGGACGTTCGACTGGGCTGCGAGGTGATAGACCGTATCGACGCCGGCCAGAAGGGGCCGGAGGAGGCCAATGTCGCGAATGTCACCGGTCACACGCTGCACCCTGGTCTGGTGAGCAAGATTCTGCCACCTCCCCCGGCGCAGGTTATCCAGGACGAGGACCTCCTCCCCGGCACGGACGAGTTCGTCAACCAGATGGCTTCCAATAAAGCCGGCTCCGCCGGTAACGACAACCCGGGCCATGGGGTCACTCCTCGCGCGGTCTGCTGACCAGCGGCCGTTCTGAAAATAGGTGTAGGTGATGGTAGCGCATCAGCCAGCCGAAGGCGAGTCTGCCGAGGTGATCCATCCGAGGCGGCGCCGGTGGATTGGGCTCTCCGATGCCCGATCAAGGGTGGATAGTGTATTCCTGCCCGGCTCATCCAGCCGCGGCGTGCTCGCGAGGGCTGGACTGGCCTCGATCGAGGGCTCGCGCCGGATCAGCCAATGACGTATGATTGGCCGCGGGCATCCGTGATGGGCAGGGCACGGCCCCGGACAGGGTCCGCAAGATGGCAGCCGGACGGCCGCCGGCGGGATGAGTTCCGCCCGCGCAGGCACGGCGGGGAGGAGAACGTGGGCATCACTGTTGGCATCTGCGGGGCTGGTCAGTTTGCGCGCAGCTTCATCCCCCTCTTCCAGGCGCATCCCCAGGTAGAGGAGGTGCGGCTTGCCGAGGTCATCCCGGAGCGGCGGGCCCGGGAGGCCGCCCGTTTTGGAATCGCGCGGACGTATGCCTCGCTCGATGAACTGTGCGATTCCGACGTTGACGCTATTGCAATCTTTACTCAGCGGTGGATGCACGGGCCGCAGGCGGTCCAGGCTCTTCGCGCAGGCAAGCACGTATACTGTGCCGTCCCGGCGGCGATTACCCTGGACGAGGTGCGGGAACTGGTGCGTACGGTCGAGGAGACCGGCCTGATCTACATGACTGGCGAGACGAGCTACTACTATCCGGTCACCTTGTACTGTCGGGAGCGCTGGCGGCGCGGGGACTTCGGAGACTTCGTATACGCCGAGGCCGAATATCTCCACGATATGTCCCATGGCTTCTACGAGGCCTACCAGTACTCCGGAGGCCCGGAGTGGAAGCGGACGGCGAGCTTTCCGCCCATGCTCTACCCGACCCATTCAACCAGCATGCTCATCAGCATCACCGGGGCACGGCTCACGCGCGTCAGCTGCCTGGGGTACGTAGACCGCGTGGATGATGGCGTGTTCCGGAGGGACGTGAGCCTCTGGCAGAACGAGTTCTCCAACGAGACCGCCCTCTTTCGTACCTCTGACGGCGGCATATTTCGGGTCAATGAGTTTCGGCGGATCGGGGTATCAGGCGGATCGAGCGTGCGGCTGAGCTTTTACGGAACCCGTGCCTCCTTTGAGGAACAGACGAATGCGCGAGTGTGGAACACTCTCGTGCCGTCCGAGCAGGAGGATCTGCGCTCTCTTCTGGAGTGTCGCGCAATGCCTGTCCCGGAGGCAGATCGGGAGCAGCTGACCGCCGCTCTACGGGCCGAGTTCTTCACCGGTGTCTCGGCAGTTCACCCGATTGAGCGGCTTCCTGCCTCCTTTGCTGGTCTGCCGAATGGGCACTACGGGTCGCATCAGTTCCTGGTCTGCGACTTCGTCGAGGCGGTCACGACCGGTCGCCAGCCGCCGAATAATGTCTGGATGGCGGCGCGCTACTGCGTGCCGGGGATCGTGGCGCACGAGTCGGCCAAGCAGGAGGGCGTGCTCCTGGAGATCCCCGATTTCGGTGATCCCCCCTGACTGTATCCAGTTCGGGTGCGCTGCCTGCATCCGATCTGCGGATCGAGCCAGCTTGGAGAGGGTGTCACGGAGGGGACCGGTTGGCCATCCGATGGTCGATCTGCGGTCCGCAATCGCCGATCGGAGCCCAGCTGGGTTGAGCGAGGCCAGTGCGGCTTGGGGGGATGGCGGTGGGCGATATCCTTCGTGGCCCACGGCGAGGGCGATGTGGAGAGCAGTGGAGGCGAGGTAGCGATGCGCGGGGTTGTCTTCCTGGGGAATCGCCGGGTCGAGCTGCGAGAGTTTCCAGATCCAGAGGCGGGGCCAGGCGAAGTCGTGGTGCGGATCGGCGCGGCCGGGCTCTGTGGGAGCGATCTGCACGCCTATCGAAGCGAGCACGCCCAGGCGCACATCAGCGGCCACGAGCCCTGCGGCACCATCGCGGCCCTGGGGCCCGGCGTCACCGGCTGGCGGGTCGGCGAACGGGTGATTGTCCACCACTACGCGGGTTGTGGTCAGTGCAAGTACTGCCGGATTGGCTATGACCAGCTCTGCCTCCATGGACATCGGACTTTCGGTTTCGGGGCGCACGGGGCGAATGCGGACTTTCTCCTGGTGCCGGCGCGTTGTCTGGTGCGTCTGCCCGATGCCCTTGACTTCGCCGAGGGGGCGGCGATTGCCTGTGGGACCGGCACTGCCTACATGGCCCTTACGAAGCTAGGGGTTTCCGGGCGCGATACCCTGGCCATCTACGGCCAGGGGCCGGTGGGACTGAGCGCGACCCTGCTGGGGAAGGCGATGGGGGCGCGGGTCATCGCGGTTGAGGTGGCAGAATCGCGGCGAGCGCTGGCACGGGCACTGGGCGCGGATGTCGTGCTCGACCCGCGGAGTGAGGATCCGGTGGCGGCAATTCGGGAGCTGACCGGGGGTGAAGGGGCAGAGGCAACCCTCGACTGCACCGGCCATCCGGTTGCGCGGGCGCAGGTAGTGCGGAGTGCCCGGGTGTTCGGTCGGGCCTGCTTCGTGGGGGAAGGAGGGACGGTGACCCTGGAGCCGAGCCCGGATATTATCCACCGCCATCTGACCCTTTATGGGTCCTGGACTTTCCCCAGCGGAGGCCTGGAAGAATGCGCGCGGTGGATCGCCGAGCGGGGCATTCCCCTGGCACGCCTGATCACGCACCGCTTCCGCCTGGAAGAGGCCGCGGAGGCCTTCCAGACGTTTGATGCAGGCACGACTGGTAAATGCGTCTTTGTTCTCCAGGAGGGGTAAAGGCGAGTGGATCGCGGTCAGGACCGTGTCCCCACGCCGTTCTCAACATGTTCCTCAGACGGAACACGTACAGGGGTCAGTACGTAGGATCGACCTCGACCTCCCGGCCTTCGCGGGCGGAGCGGAGCGCCCCATCAAGGACCACGGTGGTGAGGAAGACGGTGCGGGGATCGATCGGCGAGGGCAGACCGTCGCGAACGGCCTCGGCGAACGCTTGGATCTTCGCCGGCCAGTCCTCGACCTCGGCCAGCCCCTGGGGCGCGCAGGTGAGGTTGAGATCGCCGATCTGCTGGTTGAAGTAGAGCTCGACTGGCGGCTGCACCCCGCGCGGGTTCAGGGCCATGCCGCCCCGGGTCCCCAGGAAGAACGGCCGCCCGATCGAGTCGGCGTGTGCTGCCCAGCACGCCTTGAGGACCATGGCCGCCCCGTTCTCGAAGCGGACGAACGCCGCGGCGAAGTCTTCGACCTCAACCTCCTCGGCTCGCCAGGTGAAGCGTCCCCAGCGTTGTTCGCCCTGAGCCTGATGGGCGAGGAAGGTGCCGGCCAGAGCGGTGACGGAGCGCGGGCGTGGACTGCCCATCAGAGAGATCGTTGTGTAGAGGGCGTAGCAGCCAATATCGACCAATGCCCCGGCTCCGGCGGTTTCCTTCTTGAGGAATGATCCTCCAGGGATACCCCACCGTCGGAAGGCAACCGCCTCGGCATAGTAGATGTCGCCGAGGACCCCCTGCTCGACGATCCGGCGAGCAACCTGGTACTGGGTAGAGAAGTGGGGCTGGAAGCCAACCATAAGGATCCTCCCCGACCCTTCCCAGGCTCGCATGATCGCTCGGCCGTCCTCTACCGTGACCGCCATTGGCTTCTCCAGGAGAACGTGCTTGCCGGCCGCCAGGGCGTCGGTGGTCGGGGCGCGGTGGGCGGTGTTGTGGGTGCAGATGCTCACTGCTTCCATCTCAATCCGCTCCAGCATCTCCCGGTAGTCCGCGAAGGCGTGCTCCTCGGGAATGCCCCACGTCCGCGCGAAGGCCCGTGCCCTCTCTGGAATGATATCCGCGACGGCGACCAGCTCCACCCAGGGGATCTGGCGGTAGTAGCGTGCATGGGTGTGGGCGATGCCGCCCGCGCCAATGATGCCGATTTTCACGCCGCGCGGTGTGCTCATGGAATGTCCTCCAGGATTGTGTGCTTCGGCTGCCGGGCCGCGGGTGCTATTATCGTCAGGAATCAGGAGGGCGGCAAGCGGGCACAGGCATCAGGGTAGACGGCCCGCGTTCAATCGATGCGCTGCTCGCTCCTCACGTCTGACGTGTGCCTGCCGGGATTCGGAGGCTGGCCCCCTGGATGGTTCCGGTGCGACAGTTGATCTCTCGTGCCATCGGGAGGGATGATCGACGGGGCAGCCGACGCGGTTGCCATCCAGGCCGTAGTGCCGGTCAGGGCAGGCTGCTGGTGGAAGCGGCTTCGGGAGGCCTGTATCCGACCGCCGGCTTTTCCCACCCGAACCGAGGGCGGTCGCTCACCAGCGCGTCGGTATGTTTTACTGGACAGTAGAGGGCTATCGCGCCTGCAGTGTGGTCCATGCTAGAATCCGGCGAGACCCGATCCGCGGAGATGCCATGCCGTTCACGCGCCGTGACCTAGACGACCTGCTCCGCCTGCTTGATGCACAGCCAGAGTTCCGTCAGCGTCTCCTGCATGCCCTCCTGCACCGGGAGGCGCTTGACGACCTCCGCCGTCTCCTCGCCGCCGAGCCGGCGCTCCGTCAGCAGCTCCTGCGGGCGGTTCTCGGCGATGAGATCCTCGACCTGCCGGCGCTCGTCGCCCGTCTTGCGGCCGCTCAGGAGCGTACTGCAGAGCAGCTTGCCGCGCTAACCGTGCGGATGGATGAGCTGGCGGCGGCGCAGGCACGGACGGAGGCGGGGCTTGCTACCCTGACGGCGCGGGTAGATACCCTGGCTGCGCGGATGGATGAGCTGACCGCGCGGGTAGATACCCTGACGACGCGGGTGGATGAGCTGGCGGCGGCGCAGGCGCGGACGGAGGCGGAGCTCGCTACCCTGACGGCGCGGGTAGATACCCTGACGGCACGGATGGATGAGCTGACGGCACGGGTAGATACCCTGACGACGCGGGTGGATGAGCTGGCGGCACGGGTAGATGCTCTGACCGTGCGGATGGATGAGCTGACCGCGCGGGTAGATACCCTGGCCGTGCGGATGGATGAGCTGACGGCGCGGGTAGATACCCTGACGGCACGGATGGATGAGCTGACGGCGCGGGTAGATACCCTGACGGCGCGGATGGATGAGCTGACCGCGCGAGTAGATGCTCTGACCGTGCGGATGGATGAGCTAGCGGCGGCGCAGGCGCGGACCGCGGAACAGCTGGCTGCGCTTGCTGCACGGCTCGATCAGGTGGTTCAGCGCGTGGATCGTCAGGAGCAGCGGATCAGTCGGGATCTCCAGTCGCTCAAGGACCGTCAGGTCATGGAGACGCTCCGGGAGCGCCCGGGCCTGTTCTGGATCGTCCTCGACGATCCAGAGGTCCTGCCGCCTGCGGAGGTAGAGCGCTGGCTCGGTCAGCTCCGCAGTACCGGGCGGCTTGATCGAGAAGACTACGTCGAACTGATCCGTGCCGACCTGCTGGTGCGGGGCCGTCGTCAGGGCCAGGAAGGCTACCTCGTTGTCGAAGCCTCCTGGACGATCGGTCCTCCCGATATCGGCCGCGCCCGCCGTCGGGCTAGTCTCCTCCGCGCCCGGGCAGGGGTCACTGCCTGGCCGGCGGTGGCCGGCTACCGCCGCTCGGAGCAGGCCGCGCGTCTGCTGGCCGGGGATGGCGTCCTGGATGTCCCCCTGAGTGACGCAGATGAGCTGGATGAGGATACGCCAGCTGGAGCCTCAACAGTATAGGCGGATGGGAGCGGTGACAGTCGGCGTGACCCGGCGAACAGCAGGACCAGCCACCTGCCCCGTGTGCCGCAGTTGCGCGTGAGCAGCCCGTCCCATGAGTTTTCCTCCCGATGCGGGAGGTTAGGCCACCGGTACCCAGGTTCTGGAGAGTGCCCCGGCTGGCTCACTCACCCTATTCTTGAGCGCGCATGTTGCCTTCGGCGGGATGGTAGCCCTGCTCGCCGGCCGTCACCCGGTGATGAGCGGTGCGGATGCAGACCGCTCCGAACTGCCAGTGACCTGGGCCGGTGTCCGCTGGTGAGAGATCGGCCGCTGCCCAATTTCCCACCGAACTCAATCGGCCGGCTTAGAGCGTTTCGGCCGTAATAAGATCAGAGGTGCTCCTGCACCACCTCCAGGCTGATCAACAGGTGGGAGTGTACATAGCGACCTGGGGGATGGCTGTCCGGAGTGCCTGCCTGTTGTGTCTGAAGCCTGAAGCTATCCCATACCTCATCGTGCAGCAGAGAAGCGGCCCGCCAGGTTCTGCTGATCCTTCTAGAGACAGGCTCGTGCGGTATTTGTCGAGCGGGGCCGCGCGGGCTATACTGGGGCCGCGTTGAACAATGGCCCTGCACGGTTGTTCGGTAACCTTGCCTGTCTGGAGGAACGCGTGCGACCGACCCATCGCGAGGTGACGGTACAGATTCTGACCCCCATGGCCCCGCCCTATTGGGCGCTTCTCGAACGGGAGCTGCTCCGCGCCGCGAGTGCAGCATGCGAAGAGTTCTTCGCTCACTACTTCGACGAGCGGGGATATCTCCTCTGCGTGCCGCGCTGGGGTGGTGACGATGGACCCGACGATGCCGCTGAGAATCTCCTCAATTGGACGATGCTGTATGCCCTGGGGGCTCCGGAGACGGTCCTGCGGCTCTACCGCAAGGGGTGGGAGGGCCACCTCCGCCAGTATACCGAGGCGCGCACGATTGAGGTGCCCTTTGCCCGCGACGGTATGTACTACAAGGAATTCCCGGTCATGTTTGACTGGTTCCACCACGGCGAAGGGCTCTCCGCCTTTGTCCTCGAGGGGCTTGCCGATCCCTTCGAGCGCCGCTTCCAGCAGCGAACGCGTCGCTACGCTGGCTTCTACATGGGCGAGGATCCCCAGGCCCCCAACTACGATCCGGATCATCGTCTTATTCGGAGCATGTTCAACGGAAGCCGCGGACCGCTCCTGCGTAAGGCGACGCCGCTGGATTGGGCGGGAGATCCGATCGAGATCGAGGGACGCTTCCAGCCCCTTCACCGCGAGCGCAACTACCAGGAGATGCTTGAACACTTCCGGGACTATACCGATATCGTCGGTGATCACCCGCTCAATCTCGGTGCCACGACCCTCGCCTTTAATGCCTTCGCCTTGACCGGCGAGGAGAAATACCGCCGCTGGCTCCTGGAGTACGTCGATGCCTGGGTCGAGCGCACAGCGGCCAATGGCGGCATCATCCCAACGAATATCGGACTTGACGGAACAATCGGTGGAGCCTGCGACGGGAAATGGTATGGCGGTGTCTACGGCTGGGCCTTCACCGTCCCCGTTGTCCCCTACACCGGTGAGGTCGTTCACCGCTCCTCTTTCCGCAACCGTGCCCACTACGGCTTCGGGAACGCCCTCCTGCTGACTGGCCAGCAGCGGTACGTCGAGGTCTGGCGCGAGATGATCGAGCGGGTCAACGCAAACCACACCGTTGCGGACGGGGTGACCCTTTACCCGCATATGTACGGGGATCAGGGCTGGTATGACTTCCGTCCGGAGAAGTTCGCGCCGGGCGCGCTTGAACTGTACTACTGGACGATGGATCGGGAGGTGCTGGACCTGCTCCCGAGCCGCCCGCGCTGGATCAGCTTCCTTGATGGCGACGACCCATCCTATCCGGTCGAGGCGCTGCTGGCTGATCTGGCCTCCCTGCGGGCGCGAGTCGAGGAGATGCGCCGGGATCCCACGACACCGGATACCCGCCTCTCGGACGATCCGAATCACCTGAACCCGGCTATCACCGAGACGCTGACCCAGCTCATGCTGGGTGGCCTACCAACTGGTCGGGTTGGCTATCCGCTCCACTGCCGGCTTCGCTACTTCGATCCGGAGGGGCGCCGGCCGGGGGTTCCGGAGGGGGTGGCTGCCCTGGTTGAGAAGCTGACCGCCGATGCAGTGACCGTAACCCTTGTTAATACCGACCCGCTTCAGCCGCGCCGGGTGATTGTCCAGGGAGGCGCCTACGCCGAGCATGAGATTCTTGAGGTGACGTTCAACAGCGTCCGCCAGCCAGTCGGACATTCGCACCTGCTGGTGGAACTCGGCCCCGGGGCGGGCGGCCGACTTACCCTGCGCACGCGGCGGTACGCCAATCCCCCGACCCTGGCCTTCCCCTGGTAGGAGGAAGGGATCGGCCGCGCGGAGGCACAGGATAATCTGTGCACAGCCGGGCGCGGAGCCCCGGCTGGTCTGCCAGAAGGCGGTGACGACGGCGCGCTTGTCCCCGGCGGGTTTCCCGGAGTGGTCTTCCTGGGCCATGAGAAAATGTAGTGTCCTGCGGTCACAGCGCGTCCTCCCGGTACGTGTAGAGCGGCGCTATCGCGGGATCAGGAGGGCCCGGATGGCGGATCAGGGGGATGGTAGGCGCCGAAGGCCTCAGTGTACTCCTGGCGCACGTCGTCGCCGACCAGGTGAACGTAGATCTGGGTTGTGGTCGGGCTGGCGTGGCCGAGGACGCGCTGGACGACCGACTCGCGTACCCGTCGGCGGACCAGCTCGGTGGCTAGGCCGTGGCGGAAGCTATGGGGAGTGAGGGGAGACTCGACCCCCGCAGCGCGGCAGCATTCCCGCACGATCGCCTGGACCGTGCGAGGGCTGATCGGTGCGCCGGGCTGGCCGACCCGGTCGCGGCCGGAAAAAGCCGGGAAGTGTCCAACGCGGCTGTGGGCGGCATCACCCCGGGCCTGCCAGTAAGCCCGGAGGGCCGCGCCGGTCTCGCTATCGAAGTAGACGGTGCGCGACGTGCCACCTTTGCCGCGCCAGATGAAGGCCGATCCCTCGTCGAGATCAATCTCCTCCCGGCGGAGTCGACAGAGTTCTGAGACACGCACGCCGGTCCGGGCCAGGGTGAGGAGAAGGGCGATGACCTTGCGACGGCGCAGCTCTCGCTCCGGGCGCGCCTCTGGTGGACGTGACTTGACGTAATGAATCACCCGTTCGAGATCGGCCGATCGGACGCGCGGCGGCGGTGGGCTGAAGCGGCCGATCGCCTCGCGGAGACGGAAGGAGAGTTTCTCAGTTGAGAGGCCGGGGTGGCAGTCGGTCGCGACGAGGTGAGCGTAGAACTTCCGGACGGCGGCGAGGTAGGTTAAGGCGGTGCGCAGGGCGCTCACCTCGGCCCGCGATCGGGCATCGGTCGGGGCGAGGTATGCCAGAAAGGCGAGGACGTGATCGATCGTGAGGGCGGTGACCGGGCTTCGGACTGGGTCCAGGCCGTGGTGATCGGCGAGGTAGGTCTGGAAGCGGGCCAGGCCCTGGCGGTAGGTCGCAACCGAGCGCGGCGAGAGGCGCAGGGCGGTGAGGAAGGCATCAATCGCCGCGGCGATGGAGGGTTCGTTCATCCGGCATGCTCCCGGGGTGGTTCTATCTGCGCATAATTTACCTTATGCGCAGATAACGATTCTCCCTTAACTCTCTACCCAGTGTAGCCGGATCGCTACCCTGCCGATCCTCTCATCCCGATCGCCAGGACTGTTTCTCACGATCCTCCAACCCGTGCAATCTCAGCCCGCGGGAGGCATATCGGGGCTTCCCGCATCGGATTCGAGGATCAGAAGGGTGCCTCCCGGAGCCTGCCTTGCTGTGCTGGTGGGGGTATGCTCGACGCTCGAACGGCTGAGACGCGGCGGCATCCGGAAGGCCGTGAATCGCCGCTCTGCTGGTGATCTGCGCCCAGAGTGCAGCAAAATCGTGCAGGGCAGGGTCACCGGGCCCGGAGCGATCTCCGCGAGCGAGGGGTCGACGGTGGTGTTGGTCAGGGTGAAGCCCTCTGGTGCAAATTCACTCTCCCGCAACCGCTGGGTCGCCGCCGTGTCCGCCCGGTCGGGTCGGCCGGCGTGGGAGACGGGTGCGGGCGCGCTCCATCGTGTCGGTACGGGCGTTGGGTGGACAGTGCCCGTCTGACTCGGGCGTGTAGCAACCCCGAGGGCGAGCAGGGCGAGGGCGATGCAGATGATGCCGATGACCAGCGCGACGACCTGGCCGGGCAGTGCAATTCGGCCAGTGGGTCGACTGGATGTCTCTGAACTGGCCGTATCCGGCCGGGCCATCTGCCCCTGGATCGCCTCCCGTGCGGCCGGCGGGAGCTCCGGGGACGATTGACTCGCCAGGGCGGTGCCGACGCGGCGGATCAACTGCAGCCGCTCCGTGCAGGATGGACAGCCCGCAAGGTGGCGCTCCAGGGACGCCGCCTCCGTCGGGGCGAGCTGGGAGCGCGTCTCATCCACCGCATAGATTGGCAGGAGTGCAGTGGCCTGACGGCAGGCATGGGATGAGGGCTCCCCGGTGCCGGGCGCCAGACCGGCCTGTAGGCGCGCGTGGGCGTGCGCCAGGGCGGCGATCGCCGCGCGTTCTCGCAGTCGAAGGGCAGCGGCCAGTTCTGGGATCGTCAGCCCGACCTGGTGGTAGAGGATCAGCGGAACGCGGTCGTGGAGCGGCAGGGTGAGCAGGGCTTCGGAGAAAGGGTCCTGATCAGGCGCTGTCGGGGACAGTCGGACTCCGTCGGTGGACCGGCTTCGAAGCCAGGCCACGCGGCGGCGCGCGCCGTGTCGTGCCACGTCAGTCGCAATCGCGTAGAGGGACGCTCGGGTCAGGCCCGACGGCCCCCGTGCCTCGCCGCGTCTGATCCGTTGGAGTACCTCGCCCAGGAGTTCGTCTGCAAAGGCGGCATCGCCCACCAGCGCGCGCAGGTAGCCGTACAGGGGACCGCCGTGCTCTGCAAGCAGGGTGGCCGCGTCCGGCCCGCAGTGCTCCTTTCCGTCTGCCAATCTCATCTCTCCTGGAAGATAAGACGTATAAGGGGCACGGAAGGTTTCAGCTGTGCACCGACCGGTCCGATGCTTACTCAGCCGGGCGCACGCCAACCTCATCGAGGTGCTGGAGAAGATCGGCCGGATCGGCGTAGACTCGGTAGGCCCCGGCGCGTTCGAGCTCATCCTGCCCGTAGCCACCGGAGAGCAGACCGATCCCGAGTGCGCGGGCACGTCGGGCGGCCAGGAGATCCCAGACGCTGTCGCCGACAACGATCGCATCGCTGATCGGCACGCCGAGGCGGGCGGCCGCAGCGAGAAAGAGATCGGGGTCTGGCTTAGCATAGGCGACCTGATCCCGCGTGACCACCGGCGCATCCGGCCCGACCCCGAGGATATCCAGCGTGGAGCGGGCGCTTTCCAAGCGGCTGCTAGTGGCGATGGCCCAGGGGATGCCGCGGGCGGAGAGGTCAGCCAGCAGCTCGCGAGCGCCCGGGAGGGGGCGAATCTGGGTAGCCTGGCGGGCGTAGGCTTCGGCATGCCGCTGCTGGATTCGGGCAATCTCCTCGGTGCTGATCCGGCGGCCGGTCTCCCGGACCAGGGCGTTAATGAGCAATCCGCCGCTCATCCCGATCCGCCGATGAATGCGCCACACAGCCAGGGAGATTCCTGCCTCCTCCAGAGCTTGGCGCCAGGCCAACACATGTTGGTATACACTATCGACCAGGGTGCCGTCGAGATCGAAGAGGAAGGCGGGCTGTCCGCTCATGGCTCCTCCACCGTGCATCCCTTCGGCTGAGAGCTCTGTATCCGAATCATATCATCTGCACCAGGGGATGTGCTGCCCCGTCCAAAAGAGCGAGTGATCGCAGTTGCGTGAATCCTGGGAATCGATGGACAGGATACCTGCCTTGGTGGTACGGGGCACGGCCTGCTCGGGAGCCAGCACGCCGTCCGGCCTGATCATGACCTCGCTCACGATGATTCTGCAGGCGACTCATCGGCCAGATGATAGCGGGAACCGCCGATGTGGAGAGGTTCGGCCCCTGGCGATGGTAGGGGGCACGGCGGATCAGGATTGTCAGGGGCGGTTAGAGGAGATTGCTTCCTGCGCGTCCGGTCAGGTATCCTCTGCTGACAAGCATCAGCCGGGCCGGCGGCCAGCGGACCGGTCCTGGCGGAGTGGAGGAGATGATGGAGCCGCTGGCTTTCCGGGATGGCCACGCGCTGGTCTTCTGGCCCACCTATGCGCTGTGGGTCGGGTTGGAGATATGGGGGGCGGTCCGCCAGCGGGCAGGAGCCACTGCGCTCGGGCGTGATCGCGGTTCTTACCCGCTGCTCCTTGTCGCAATCTTTGGTGCCGTCGGGCTGGGCTTCGTCGTGGCCTGGAGGGTCCCGGCGGCCGCCATGTCCGGACCGGCGGAAGGGATCTTTGCCCTGGGGATCGTGCTGATGCTCGCGGGAGTGGGAGTGCGCTGGGCCGCGGTCCGGACCCTCGGGCGCTTCTTCACCCGCGCAGTGGTGATCCAGCCGGGCCAGCAGCTCATCCAGAGCGGGCCCTACCGGCTCGTCCGGCACCCAGGCTATGCGGGAAGTCTGCTGACCCTGCTGGGGCTGGGGCTGGCGCTGACGAACTGGCTGAGTGTGGTAGTCATCCTGGCAGTGGCCGGGCTAGGCTACGGATATCGGGTGCGGGTCGAGGAGCAGGCGCTCTGCGCAGCGTTCGGGGAGGAGTACATACGCTATATGCGCCGCACCAGGCGGTTCATCCCTTTCATCTTCTGAAGCGCCTGTAGACATCGGTTGCTCCCAGAGGCAGGGTGCTCCCTTCTCTCCGGGGCCTCGGAGGGCAACCGGTTGAGCATCAAGGGGGAGAAACTGGTACGACCTCGCCGTGAGGAGAGAAGAGACCGACCCCGGCCTGTTCGGCGGCCTCGCGCGCACCAGTGTAGAGGATGAACCCAAAGACGGCTGGCCGAACGGGTTCGGGATAGGCGCCGCGCCGCAGCGCCGAGGCGAAGTCAGGTCGCCTGATTTTCGTCAGCAGATCATCCATCGGCGTCTGACTCCAGATGCGTCCCTTCACCTCAACGGCGACGGTAAAGGTTCGATCGTCGGTTCGAACAGCGAAGACGAGATCAACCTCACCGTCATACTGCAGTGGTCCTCCGCGCAAGATCGCCCATCCCTTCGCCTCGAGGAACCGTCGCATGAGGTCATGAGCAATCTCCTCGGTCTCGAGCCCCCACTGGTGCTGGAAGTGTCCGATCTGACGCGTGAGGGTATCGATTCGTTCGGTGAGGCTGGCGATCTGGGCCTCGACACGCTCCATCCGCTCGGTGAGGCTGGCGATCTGGGCCTCGACGCGCTCCATCCGTTCGGTGAGGCTGGCGATCTGGGCCTCGACACGCTCCATCCGCTCGGTGAGGCTAGCGATCTGAGCCTCGACGCGCTCCATTCGTTCGGTGAGGCTAGCGATCTGGGCCTCGACGCGCTCTATTCGTTCGGTCTGAGCCCCGATGGCCTGCCAGATCCGGGTAAGCTCCTCGTGCATTTCGGCACGCAGGCGCTCGGTCCGCGCGGGCAGATCAAGCAACTCCTCCGTTAGCAGGATCCGCCGGACCTCATCGCGGAACGTCGGGCTTTCGTGGAGTAATCGCAGGAACTCCTCGCGCACGGTCCTCCTCTCCCTGTCACTGGTATGATACCAGACCATCGGTGAAGACGAGGCCAACCTCACCATGCTGCGGATTGGATGCAGCCCGTCTGGTTAACGGGGTATCTCGCAACCGCTGGGGTGCCCCT
The DNA here is from genome assembly GCA_019690095.1 of Chloroflexota bacterium. Lineage (GTDB taxonomy): Bacteria > Chloroflexota > UBA6077 > FW602-bin22 > CADDYW01 > JADGGD01. The sequence continues at coordinate 33,918 of JADGGD010000004.1, read as the reverse complement.
TGCTGAGGAGAGCCGAACAGGCGGCTGGCTGGGGGCATCTCAGAAGGGAAGTTGTTCCTCCTCGAAGCCCCACAGGTGCGCTACCTCGTGGATGATTGTTCGACGGATCTCTTCGACGATCTCCGTCTCAGTGCGGCAAGCCGCCTCGATCGGGCGGCGGAAGATGGTGATGCGGTCAGGCAGGGTAGCTCCCCCGATGCCGATGCGTGATCGGGGAACGCCCTCGTAGAGACCGAACAGGGTCTCGCCGGGTCCGATGCCTGCTGCCTCCCGCTGTTCGGGGGTAGGCTCGTCGGCGACGAGGATCGCGACGTTATCGAGGTACTGCCCGAACCCGTGCGGGAGGCGGCGCAGAGCTGTCCGGACGAGCCGTTCGAATCGTCGCCGGTGGTGCTCGTCGATCCGTTTTCGGCGATCAATCCGTGTCGGTGTCATTGATGGCCTTCTTCATCGGTTCGGCTCGACCCGGTCCTGAGACCTCACGTGGCGGTCACGCCCGTGATGACTGCCCACCCGGCGGCATCGCGCGGCTATTCACATTACTACGATGTCCCCGAATCGATATATTATGTCGACTTCTCTCGGCCGGTGTCTGGTCCGGTCCCCTCCGTTGGATGGATCACCCCGCCTCACCAGGGATCTTCCCTGGGGGTCGGGGACCACTCCAGCCAGTTGCTCAAGCCCTTTTACCGCTCAGTCGTGGCAACGGGACCGACGATGTCCGCGGCCGAGCGGTCGGGGGTGGCGGTGGCGTCAGCAGGCGGGACAAGCGCCCGGTGTATCACCTCTTCGACCGTATCTACCAGGACGAACGTGATTTCCCCTCGCAGGTCGGGTGGCAGATCGTCGAGATCCGGCTCGTTCTCCCGCGGTAGGATAACCGTAGTGATCCCTGCCCGGTGTGCAGCCAGGACTTTTTCTTTGATCCCCCCGACGGGCAGAACCTTGCCGCGCAGGGTGATCTCGCCGGTCATCGCTACGTCACTCCGCGTCGGGCGGCCGGTTGCCAGGGAGGCGAGCGCCGTTGCCATGGTGATGCCAGCGGACGGGCCGTCCTTGGGAACGGCACCGGCCGGCACGTGCAGGTGGACGGCCTTACCGGCAAAGAGCGCCGGATCAATCCCGAGCGCCTCAGCGTTCGAGCGGACCCAGGTGAGGGCAGCCTGGGCGCTCTCCCGCATGATGTCGCCGAGCATGCCGGTGAGGATCAGCCGTTCCTCCCGGCTCGGCATCATAGCCGCCTCGACGAAGAGCACTTCGCCTCCGGTCGGCGTCCAGGCAAGGCCGGTCGCCACGCCGGGCCGCTCTGTCCGCCCGCCGATCTCCTCCGAATACCGCGGCCGGCCCAGGTATGAGCTGACCCGCTCGACGTCCACGTGCACCGGCTCGGTCCGGCCGTCGGCGATGCCGCGGGCAACCTTGCGGCAGATGGTCGCGATCTCCCGCTCCAGCCCGCGGACGCCAGCCTCGCGGGTATAGCGGCGGATGATCCACCGGAGGGCGTCATCATCAATGGTCAGCTCGGTCGGGGTCAGACCGTGGGCGGCGAGCTCCTTGGGGATGAGGTAGCGCCGGGCGATCTGTACCTTCTCGTCGTCCGTGTATCCCGAGAGCTGGAGGATCTCCATCCGATCGAGCAGGGGTGGGGGAACTGTGTCCAGGGTATTGGCGGTGGTGATGAAGAGAACGCGGGAGAGGTCGAACGGAACTCCGAGATACGTATCGACGAAGCTGCTGTTCTGGGTCGGATCCAGCACTTCGAGCAGGGCGGCTGCGGGATCACCGCGCCAGTCTGCGCCGAGCTTATCGATCTCGTCGAGCATAAAGACCGGATCCTTCCGCTCCGCGCGCCGGATGCCCTGGATGATCCGCCCGGGCATAGCTCCAATATAGGTCCGACGATGACCACGGATCTCTGCCTCATCGTGAACCCCACCCAGCGACATTCGGACGAATGCGCGCCCCAGGGCCCGGGCGATCGACTGCCCAAGGCTGGTCTTGCCTACGCCTGGCGGTCCGACGAAGCAGAGAATCGGTTCGCGCGCCGGTTCGCCCGCGGCTGCTGACGGCCCGGAGCTGTCGCTTTGATCGGTGGGGCCGGCCGAAGGAGCGCGCCGCATCTCGCGCAGTTTCTTCACCGCCAGGTAGTCAAGGATCCGCTCCTTGATCTTCTCCAGATCGTAGTGATCCTCATCCAGCACCTGGCGGGCCCGCTGGACGTCAATCTCGCCACCACTCTCGCGGTTCCAGGGCAGGCTCGCCAGCCATTCCAGGTAGGTGCGCGCGATCCCGTATTCTGGTGAAGCTGGAGACAAGGTGCTCAGGCGGTTCAGCTCGCGCTCCGCCTCGCGGCTCGCCTCGGGCGGAAGACCGGCCTCGGCAATCTGGCGCCGGATCTCGGTGATCTCGGCCGGTTCCTCGCCTTCGCCCAGTTCGCGCTGGATCGCCCGGAGTTGCTCGCGAAGGAAGTATTCCCGCTGGGTCTTCGAGAGCTGCTCGTTGGTCTCGGCGATGATCTTCCGCCCAAGCTCACGCACGGCCAGCTCGTGCTGGAGGAGCTCAATCAAGCGTCGGAGCTTCGCATCGACCGCGTCGAGCTCCAGGATCTCTTGCCGCGCCGGGCCCGGTAGTGGGGCGACCGAGGCAATCAGGTAGACCACCTGGAGCGGGTCAGCGAACCGTTCGGCCGCCGCGGCGACCTCCTCAGAGAGGCCGTCGGTCACCGCGACAAGACGGCGGAAGAGGTCAAGGACTGCGCGTCGTAGCCCTTCTGTCTCGACCCCCGGCATCGCCTGCTCCGGCGCCCGCTGAATCCGGGCCACCAGATAGGGCTCAGTAGTCACAAAATCGAGCAAACGCACGCGCTGCAGTCCCTGGACGATCAGACGAAGGGTGCCGTCCGGGGCACGGACGAGCTGGTGGATCAATCCCACCGTCCCAACCCGGTAGAGATGCTCCGGGCCTGCCGACTCCACCTCTTCGTTCCGCTGCATGACCAGGGTAACCAACCGCTGCTGGCGCATCGCGTCGTCGATCAGCCGGATCGAGCGGGGCTGGCCGACGACGAGAGGGACAACCGCGAGGGGGAAGACGACCGTTCCACCACCAAGGGGCAGGACCGGCAGGGCGTCGGGGATGGTCAGGCCCGAGGGGGCGGTCCAGGCGGGCGACGGCGGCTCCGGCATCATCGCGTGCCTCCCCGCGCGCGCTTGCCCATGGTCAGCCGCAGAAGGCCGAGCTCGTACCGGGCATCGACCCGGTTCGGATCCACTGGCGCCGGCAGGGCGACTTCGAGACGGAATGGCCCCTGGCGAATCTCGGCAGCGTGGAAGTGCCCCTCCGGATCGGGCGGGGACAGCCAGCGCTCTCCGCTGATGACCACCGCGTCCTCGAATACCAGCACCTCGATTGCATCCGGGTCAAGCCCGGCGGCCTCAACGGTAATAGTGATCGCCGTGGGGGACTCATAGACATCAGCGGCCGGGCGCCACCGCGGCTGAGCGATCCGGACCCCGGAGGGAATCCCGTGCATGAGTAGCTCCAGCGGCGTTGGCTCCGTCGGTGAAACCACGAACTGGTACTCCAGGTACCGCCAGCGGATGCTCACTTGCTCCTCTCCTGGTATGACCTGGTCCACCCAGCTGGACCCGGGCGGGACGGAACGGTTGGACTCCACTCCGCAAGCCGATTCACGCCCTGCCTGCGGCGCTGGACGTGCTCATTCTCCTTCGGACGATACCACGCACGTTCCAGACGGTCAACGCCGCGGACGTGCGGCCAGGCACAGAGAGACCGCCTCAGACGAATCTCGAATCACATTCTTGCGTCATGCTTATGTCCTGTTGCCTATCGTGAGTCATGCGGCGCGGGGGCGGGAGCGCCCCGGGCCGTGGATGCATTCGAACCTTACACCTTCAGCAGGAAGGAGGTGAGGTGCGATGGCTGTTATGACCCGTGAACGCAATGCCGCGGCAGTAGCTCGCCGGGCGGAAGGGCGCTACCTGCCGTTGAGCCAGGTCATCGATCGCCTCTTCCAGGAGAGCTTCCTGCCGCAGTCGCTGTTCGATGGCTTTGGCCGATTGACCGGTCCAGCCGGAACGAACCTGTGGGAGACTGGTGATCGGTACATCGTCGAGATGGCGATGCCCGGTGTCAAGCCAGACTCCATCTCCTGCCAGATCGAGGAGAATATCCTAACGTGCTCGGCCGAGTCGGCAGTCCAGGCACCCAGGGACGCGACCCCGGTCTGGGAGACCTTCGGGGATCGGATCGAGTACTGCATCCAGCTGCCTGCCGGCATTGAACCCTCTCAGGCCGAGGCGACCTACGAGCACGGTGTCCTGACGATCACCGTTCCGAAGGCGGAGCACGTGCGCGCCCGGCCAATCAAGGTCGAGGTGCGGTGATTCACTACCCCGGCCCGGGTCGTGGCTTCGCGTGGCCACACCTCCCGTGACCACGGCGGCCACGAGGGGGCGGCCAGGAAGGCTGACCGGGCCGGGGGCGCAGGCCCTGTTGATGCTCTCGCTGAAAGGAGGTGAGCGCCGATGCTTGATCTCGCATTGCTCATCCCGCGCGTGATCGTAGGTTTGCTCTTCATGGGGCACGGTCTGCAGAAGCTCTTTGGCTGGTTTGGCGGCCATGGTCTGGCCGGAACAGCCTCTTTCTTTGATCAGCTGGGAATCCGACCGGCTACCTTCTGGGCAGTCGTGGCAGGACTGGCCGAGACCTTGGGTGGGCTGGCCCTTCTGCTTGGATTCGCAACGCCGATCGCCGCCGCGCTCCTGACTGCGGTGATGCTGACGGCGATCGCCTTCGTGCATGCACCGCGGGGCGTCTGGTCGGCGCAGGGGGGCTTTGAGTATCCGCTTGTCCTGATCGCGACGAACCTGTTGTACGGGCTGGCCGGGCCGGGGCAGGACGCACTGGATGCCCGTCTTCACCTTGCCTGGCCGATGCCTGAGCTCTACCTGATCGGTGCGGTGATCGCGTTGATTGTGGCGATTGTCCTGCGCCTGGTCGCGTCAGCCCGGCTCGGTGGGCAGCCGGTCTCGGCACCAGGAACGCCGTGAGAAAGACTCGGTGGTGAGGCGTGCGGTCGGGGCAGTGTGGTCCTCCATACTGCCTCGACCTTTTATTCTTATCCTTGGCCGGTCAGGGTGCCCCGGGTCGGAGCCTGGCCGGCCGGCGCGGTCGGCGGCGGTGTGGTCTCTCCCGTCGATCGGTTCGTTCGCTGTGCCAGTGACCGAATCATCTCGTTATCCGCGCGTTCCTCAGCGAGCAAGTCCGGCAGCAGACGGATGAACGCGATGAGCATGATGATAAGCCCCAACGCCAGCAAGACAATGGCAACGATGTCAGTGGTCTGGAAGTGTCCGGATGGGGCGAGGGCGTGTTCCATCGGCTCCTTCCTCTCCTTCTCTGATCTCTCTCGTTTGATCGATCAGTGCGGCCAGTAGCGCGGTTGCGTCCCCGAGCTCGAATACGAGGGGATGGTCTGCCCCTCATCCGGGGGCGCCGCACTGGCTGGTCGTGACGGCAGGCCCCGCTGGGCAAGGATATCGATCGCGCGGCTGATCGGGATGCGGGCGATGCCGTTCTTCTGGTCGACCCAGCCGTAGGTGTTCAGGAGGGGATCCTCATACGGGCGGAGTGATGCCGCGGTGACACCTGTCGGCGTCGGTGTTGGCGCGGCGCTCGCCCGGGTCGCGGCGAACGCAAACGCGGCCGCGGCGATGAGGATAATCGCGGCGGCCACCGCAATCCATGAGATGATCGGCCGCTTGACGCTCATGACTCAGCCTCCAGTGAGGGACGGGGCGGCAGTGACGGCGTCGGATGCTCTTCGTGCCCCGGGAAGATCGCCGCCGGTCGGACGACAACCAGCCGCGCCTGGAGCTGCCGGCAGAGCAGGGCCAGCCAGATTCCCCCCAGAGCGGCTATCAGCGCCAGGTCCTGCCAGTGGGCCAGGAGCGGCGCTGTCGGAAAATCGGGCTCTACCAGAAGGATGTCCTCAAGGAAGCGCATGACTACGAGCAGAAGCGCTACCCGCCCGAGCGCGACCGGGCTTCGGCGAGTGCCCCGGAGCACCAGGGCGAAGAACGGAATGGCAAACTGGAACACGATAATGATGATGCCCAGGTAGCCCCAGCCGCCGGCCATCCGCCGCAGATACCACGGGATCTCGTCGTTGAGATTGCCAACCCAGATCAGCATCAGCTGATCAAACGAGGTATAGGCCCAGAGGATCAGATTCGCCAGGAGCAGGCTTCCCAGATCCTGCCAGAGCCGCCACGAGTCGAACTCCCGGACCGGCCAGCGGTGCCGAAGCCGGGTCAGAATGAAGATCGCCAGGGCCCAGCCTGCCAGCCCATGTCCAAAAAGGACCATCAGGCCGTAGATCGTCGAGGTCCAGTCCGGCTCCAGCGACATGACCCAGTCGAACATGGCGAACGAAACGCTCAGGACGAGCAGGACCATGCCCGCACCGCTCAGGTTGCGCAGACGCCGCCGACAGGTTGGATCGCCGGTCCGATCCCAGTCGCGGAACCACTTGTCGAGGTAGTACGCGAGGAGAATCCAGATCGCAAAGTAGAGGACCGCGCGTCCGATCCAGACCGGCAGGCTGAACCAGACGGCCTTGTGCTGGAGCAGGGGATCGGCGGCGATCACTGCAGGGTTCGACCAGCTGTAGAGGTGCGGCACGCCGACCACGATCGGGATGAACAGGATCGCAAGCACCCAGAAGAGCGACGCTCCTGAGCGGAGGACATCCCCGATCGCCGCACCCCAGCGCCCTCCACCGAGGTAATGGATCATGCTGAAGCCAATGGCCCCGATCGAGAGCCCCAGGCAGTAGAGAAAAGCGACCAGGTAGGACTGGAAGAACTGGCTGGGATTCGCAACCAGACCGATGACCGACCCGACGATCCCGACCACTGCTACCCCAAGCGCGACCTGCTGGACGCGCACGAGGGCCGGCTGTGCGGTCTGATCAACCTGGGCATGGTGGACGTTATTCATCTGCGATCAGCCCCCGGACTGCAGCTGCTGCAGCTTCTGCCGATCCTCCGGCGGAAGATCCTTGACATTGGCATACTGGCTGAACTGCAGCGCGCGGATGTAGGCGACGATGTCCCACCGGTCACGCGGCGCGATCTGATTACCGTAGCTCGGCATGGCGCCGAAGCCGTTCGTGATCACGTCGTAGAAGTGCCCGACCGGCGCGTTGCGCAGGCGGTCCTGGTGGTAGGTTGGCGGTGTCTTGAAGCCGCGGGCCACGACAACCCCCGCGCCATTCCCCACCCGACCGTGGCACGGCGCGCAGTAGATATTGAACTCCTCCTGCCCGCGCAGGAGGTCCTGGCGGGTGATCGGGAAGGGGAACTCGGTGACCGGCTGGCCCTTTGCGTCCATCCCGGTGTAGAACACTGTGTCGGTATCGGCGTAGCCGCGCGGCACCGTATCAGCGACGATCGGCTGGCTGGAGGTGCCGCTGGCAAAGAGCGTTGTTGGCTCGTCCGGGTTCAGCTTCGGCTGATCCCGCATCTTCTGACTGCAGGCGCCAACAACGAGCGCCAGCAGGACGAGGAGGGCGACAAGCGCGCCCCGGGCGCGCCGGTCACTCCGGAACATCGCAGACCTCCCGGGCGTTAAGGGTGCGGAGAAACTGAGCGGTCTCGACGGGGTTGAACCGGGGATCCGTGGCCTCGATGACCAGGAAGAACCGGTCGGTTGTTGCCCGGGCGAACCGCTCGACGTTGAAGACGGGGTGATACGGCTCCGGCAGGCGGTTCAGGATGATGAGCGAGATGACCGCCGAAAGCACGCCGAACAGGATCGTGAGCTCGAAGGTCACCGGCACGAATGACGGGATACTGTTGTAGGGGCGGCCCCCGACATTGATCGGGTACCAGACGCCCATCGCCAGGACCTGGAACAGGTAGCCGGTGAGCCCGCCGAGGATCCCGCAGATCAGCACGATGGTCGGGATCCAGCTCCGGTGCATCCCGATCGCATCAGCGAGCCCCTCAATGGGAAAGGGCGAGTAGGCATCCATCCGACGGTAGCCGGCCGCGTACGCCGCGGATGCCGCTCGCACCAGGTCCGCCGGTTCGTCGAACTCGGCCATGATCCCGTAGAGCCGGCCGGTGCCGGTCGCTGCATTCGCTGCCACGCTCATGCGGTCTGCTCCTCGTGTCGCAGGTGCGACAGCATCTCCTTCACCTCGAAGGCGGGGATCATCGGCAGCAGGCGAACGAACAGGAACAGGGCGAAGGTAAAGAAGCCCAGCGTGCCCGCGTAGGTGGCGATGTCCCAGATCGTGGGACTGTAGTAGCCCCACGCCGACGGCATGTAGTCGCGGTGGAGGCTGACGACCACGATGATGAACCGCTCGATCCACATACCGATATTAATCGAGGTCGAGATGAGCAGAAGCCACCAGATATTGGTGCGGAAGCGCTTGAACCAGAGAAGCTGAGGGATGAGCACGTTCGTGAGCAGAAGTCCCCAGCCCCAGCCGCCGTACGTGCCGAAGAAGCGTGTGAGCTGCTGGTAGGTCTCGAACTCGCGCCCGCCGTACCAGGCCATGAAGCCTTCCATCAGGTAGCCGTACATCACCACCAGACCGCTGGCCAGCATCAGCTTGGCCATGTTGTCGAGGTGGCGCATTGTGACGAGCCCCTCGATCTTGAAGACCGGCCGCAGGATGATCGCGATCGTCAGGACCATCGCGAAGCCCGCATAGAGTGCCCCCGCGACGAAGTAGGGGGGGAAGATCGTCGAGTGCCAGCCGGGCACGATCCCGACCGCGAAGTCGAAGCTCACCACACTGTGCACCGACACGACCAGCGGCGTGGAGAGCGCAGCCAGGAGGACGTAAGCATCCTCGTAGTTCCGCCAGTGCCGGGCTGAGCCCCGCCAGCCGAACGAGAGGATACCGAAAATAACCTTGGCGAACCGCTGCTTCGCCCGATCGCGCAGGGCGGCGAAATCCGGCACCATCCCCGAATACCAGAAGAGCACCGAGGTGGTGAAGTAGGTCGAGACGGCGAAGAAGTCCCAGATCAGCGGACTGCGGAACTGGGGCCAGATCTCCATCGTGTTCGGGTACGGGATCAGGTAATAGAACATCCACGGGCGGCCGAGGTGGATGAGCGGGAAGAGCCCCGCGCACATGACCGCAAAGATCGTCATCGCCTCGGCGAACCGGTTGATCGACGTGCGCCAGCGCTGACGGAAGAGATACAGGATCGCGGAGATCAGCGTGCCGGCGTGCCCGATTCCGATCCACCAGACGAAGTTGATGATCGCGAATCCCCAGGCGACCGGGATATCAATGCCCCAGATCCCGACCCCGCGGATCAGGAGCCAGACCACGGCGAGGTGAAGGAGCACGACCAGGATGGCCGTGCCGATGAAGCCAACTGCCCACCCGAAGGTGATCGGGCGCTCCAGGACGATGCCGCCAATCTGCTTCTCAACCGCATCGTACGTGTAGCCCGGCAGGATGACCGGAAACTCCGACTGTTCGGCCGGCACGACCGGTTGGACGCGCGGCTCTGGTGGTGTCGCAATTGGGGTCGACATTTACTCCACCTTGATCTCGGGATTGGGATTACGGATGACACCGAGGTACGACGTGCGCGGCCGGGTGTTGAGCTCGGCGAGCAGATCATAATTAAGGGGATCGGCCTTGAGCTTTGCCACCTGGCTCGACGCGTCGTTCAGGTCTCCGAAGACGATCGCCCGGGTTGGGCAGACCGCCTGGCATGCCGTGACAACCTCGCCATCCCGAATCCTCCGCCCTTCGATCTCGGCGCGCACCTCGGCGTGCCGGATGCGCTGGACACAGTAGGTGCACTTCTCCATGACCCCGCGCTCGCGGACCGTCACATCCGGGTTGTAGAGGAGCTGGAGGACCGGGGTGGTGTAGTCAGCGTATTGGTAGAAGTTGAATCGCCGGACCTTGTACGGGCAGTTGTTCGAGCAGTAGCGGGTACCGACACAGCGGTTGTAGACCATGTCATTGAGGCCCTCATCGCTGTGGGTTGTCGCGCCGACCGGGCAGACGAGCTCGCACGGCGCGTTCTCGCACTGCATACACGGTACTGGCATGGCGTACGAGGTGGGATTCTCAGCCGGCCCCTCGTAGTACCGATCCACCCGGATCCAGTGCATCTGGCGCCCCCGGCTGACCTGATCCTTGCCCACGACCGGAATATTGTTCTCGGCCTGGCAGGCAATCGCACAGGCATTACAGCCGATGCAGGCGCTCAGGTTGATCGTCATACCCCAGCGGTAGTTCGGGTAGTCGAACCCCGGGTAGAGCGAGCCGACCGGCTTGGTGACCTCCTTCTGGAGGAACTGCGGATCTTTCTGGTACTCGGCCAGCGTCCCAGCCAGGACGATCTCGCGGCCCTCCATCTCCTGGGTCCCCTGGGTGGTGGCCAGGAGGTATCGCTCGCCAGTCTTGCGGAGCTCGAGCCCGCTGTCAAACCATGGGGCGGCGCTGGTGCGCAGGCGGTAGGCATTGTAGCCAATACCACTGCCGACCCGACCGGCGCTCGTGCGCCCGTATCCAAAGTAGACGGTCACCGAGTTATCGGGTTGACCGGCCATGACCCAGATCGGCCCGCGAATGGTATTGCCCCGGTACTGGAGCTCGACCACGTCCCCGCTGGTCAGGCCGAGCCGCGCGGCCATAGCCGGGCCAACCTGGACCACGTTATCCCAGGTGATCTTGCTGAGCGGCTTGGGAAGCTCCTGGAGCCAGCCGTTGTTGGCGAAGCGCCCGTCATAGATCGTCGGATCTGGTCGGAAAACGATCTCGACCCCCTGGGCCGGCGCCGCAGGTGCCGCCGCGGACGCCGCGGGCTGGAGGGTCACCGCACGGGGCGGCAAGGTCGTTCCAGGCACAATCCCATCGTTCAGCATCGTGCGCCAGCGCAGATCGAAGTCGGGGGCGTTCAGCCGACGCTGCCAGTATCCCTTCACCAGGTCGTGAGCGCTCACTGCGCCCTGACCGTTCAGGACTGCTACCAGCTCCTGGGGGGTGCGCCCGCCGTAGAGCGGATTGATCAGCGGCTGGAGGATCGTTACCGTCCCATCGAAGGCGCGGGCATCTCCCCAGGATTCGAGTTCGTGGGCCTGAGGAACGTGCCAGGTAGCGAGCTTGGCCGTCTCATCCTGGTACAGGCCCAGGTGGACGCTCTCTGCCACCTTCGTCAGCGCCCCGGCGAAATCGAGATCGGCCGGAGCGGTATAGACTGGATTGCCCCCGAGGATTACCAGGAAATCGACCTTGCCTGCGTTCATATCCTGGACCAGTTCGCGCAGCGAAGCGAGCTGGTTCACCGGATTGAACACGACCGGGTCGGTGTAGATAACGGTGCGTCCCACATTCCCGAGGGCCTGGTTGATCTGGTGCGCGAGGACGTGTACGCTCGGCGGCTGCTCGTCGCCCGCGACGACGACGCTGGTGCCGCGATGGGCGGTCAGATCCGCGACCAGGGCGGCGATCCAGGCCTGAGGTACACCCGCCGGCAGGGGCGCATTCCCGCTGATCGCTCCGACCCCTGCGGCGATCGCCCGGGCGATCGCCTCGATGTCTCGCGCCGGGACCGGGAGACGGTGGTCGGCGACCATGCCTGTAATGGTAGGCGCACTCTCGATTGCGTACAGACGGTTCTGCCGCGGGCTCGTCGGCGAGACCTGACGTCGCGCGGCGAAATCGCGGGCATAGCGCAGGCTGCCGGGCATCCCGTTCAGAAGGTCGGCATCAAGGGTGACAATCACATCGGCCTGATCAAGCTGATAGCGGGTCTCGACAACCTCGCCAAAGGCCTGCCGGGCGCCTTCCCGGGCGTTATCGCGATTGACCGGCTCCCACTGGTGAAGCTTGGCCGCTGGGAAGCGGCGCAGAAATGCCTGCAGCAGATCAGCCAGCGAGGGCGAGGTGATCGTCTCGCTCAGGATGCGCAGGCCGTCGCCCTGCTTGGGCAGATGCGCGTTGGCGGCATTGGTCAGGGCGGTCACAACGTCGTTCCAGGTGCGCCGCTGACCGCGATTGAGGATCGCCGTCGAGCGGTCCGGATCGTAGAAGGTGAGCATCGCGGCCTGGCTGAAGATGTCGGTCGCCCCCAGGCTGGCCGGGTGCTGGGGATTCCCCTCGACCTTGATCGGCCGGCCCGCTACATTCCGCACCAGGACGCCGTTGGCGTAGCCCTTGTGAGTAAGCGCGGTAGCGAAATAGAGCGACTCGGCCTCCGAGATTCCCACCGGACGGCGAACGTAGGGCGCCAGGTGGGTTGGTCCCTTGGGCTCAGCGGCACAGCCAGTCAGGCCGGCCAGCGCGAGCGAGGCCCCCATTAGCTTCAAGAACTGCTCCCGACTGATCGCGTCGGCCGCAGTAAGGAAGTGGGCGGGAGGAACCCGCCGTGCGGGCGATGCTCCCCGCAGCTCTTCCAGGCTCCGCCAGAATCGCACCGGAGAACCGGCCGTGCGGTCAGGTGCGGTTCGCCCCGCACCGGCCGATGAGGCATTCGTGCCCGGGGTCGCAGGTACGTCTTTCATCGATGGCACACCGAGCAGCTGATCTTGGACTGGATGTGGTACTGCTGGACGAGCTGGGCCCCAACCTGGGCCTGGTTAGCCGGCGGCTGCCAGCTCATATTGAAGACCTGATCGAGTGGCCGCACCTGGGTCTCCGGGTGCATGTGACAGTTAACGCAGAACCCCATCTGCAGGCTTGCCCCCTTCGCCATGAACGGCTCCTTGTCAACCTGCCCGTGGCAGGAGGAACAGCCGATCCCCTTGTTTACGTGGATACTGTGATCGAAGTACACGTAGTCCGGCAGGTTGTTCACCCGCGTCCACTGGATGGCCTTGCCGGTCTGGAAGCTCTCGCGCACCGGTGCGAGGAGCGGCGAGGTGTTCTTCACGATGGTGTGGCAGTTCATGCAGGTCTTCGTATCCGGCATCCCTGCGAAGGCCGAGGTCTGAACCGTCGTATGGCAGTAGCGACAGTCGATTCCAAGGTCGCCAGCGTGGAGCTGATGGCTGAAGGGGACCGGCTGCGGCGGCGCGGAGCCCACACCGGTAAAGAGCGGTGACCGGATGTACACCCAGTACGCCGTTCCCAGGACAACGATGAACAGGATGAATCCTATCAGACTCCCGCGGGCAATGGCGTTGGCACGGCGAGAAAACACCTGAGACATCGGGAACGTGCCTCACCCCTCCATGCGAAGTCGTCGTGCGGATCGCGCGGTCGGCTCCCCATCCAACCGATCGCTCCGCCGGGTTCGCCGCCGATAGCCGATCCGCATGGCGGGCCCGATCCACGACCAGTGGAGCGGTCGCCGTGCGAGCGCGCATGCCCCGGGTGGATCTGATGCCGCAGCAGGTTCTCCCGCGTACGCACCCGCGCGGTCAGCATCGCCCCGGGTGCGGCAGCCGGATCGATACCCAGTCCGGGTCAGGGGGAGGACGACGCACGTGGGATACAGGGGAGAAACCCGAGGCGCCCATTCCCCCGACGACTCGCGGATCGTAGAGAGGTTTACCAACCTTCCCTCTCGACTCGAGCTATCGGCAGTCTCTTCCGTGCGAGCCCGCGCGCCTCGGGCAAGCGAAGCGAGTATATCGCGTTAATCGTGAAGATGCAACACCACCGGCGCAACCCCGCCAAGTGGCGGGGTCGGGCCCTTACAGGCCCGACATCCCGTCCATCGTCATCCACATCAGGTGCGGCCGCATGATTGCGGTGGCATTGCTGCTGTTGTTGATGGTGAGGACGACGACCCGATCGCCCTGGCTGAACGCGGCCAGCGAGCCCTGCCGGGGCCCGGTGATGATCCAGGTGTTAGAGGTTACGCTGAATGTCCGGTCCTGGGTCGATCCATTCGGCGTGATCGTCACCGCGTTCGTGCCAAGCGAGGCGATCTTCCCTGGGATCGCGGTGAGGATGACATCCTGCCCCTGGGGGTTTCGGAAGGTTACCTGGCCGCCCAGGATGTGATCAAAGCGTTGATCGGGGGTCATCGAGCGCAGGAAGGCAAGTTCGGGCGGAAGTGGATGCCGGTTGCCCGGGCCGACGGTCGCGGTCGGGGTGGCAGTCGCCTGCTGGGCCAGCGCAAGGTGGCCGCCCGGTCCGGCCATGAGCCCGACGGACAGGCCGGCAATCAGAAGCACCACCACTGCACATCCGGCGAGGATGACCAGTGCACGGCGCATCATCACGTACCTCCTCGGGTTCTCCATCAGGTTTCGGAAGCCGCCCGATGGAGCACGTGCCGTGCCAGGGTCATCGGCAGGGAGAGGGCCCAGGCCTACGGGGAACTTGCCGCTCGTTGCCCGTAGCGTTCGTAGGAGACGATCTGAGCGAGCGGCTTGCGGGCCTGGGCAGGCCGTGGGCGTGCCCGTCGTGCCTCCTCATCCGGATAACCCAGCGAAATCGCGGTCCGGACATGGCGCTCGCCGGGGATGCCGAGGATTCCCTTTACCTGCTCGCGTCCTGCGCCGGAGAACCAGCCGATGCAGGATCCGACCCCGTATGCCGCCGCGGCGAGCATGATCCGCTCGCTGAGGCGGCCCTCGTCGAACGTTTCCATCTCTGGACGCTCGCCATTCATCACCAGCACCATACCCAGCGCGGCACCGGCCAGGTGGCCGGCGTACCCTTCGGCACTGGCCAGGGCCTGAAGGGTCTGGCGGTCGCGGATCACCACGATCTCCCAGGGCTGACGGTTGTTGGCACTGCCGGACCAGCGGGCGACCGTGAGAATATCGCGAACGACCGCGTCCGGTATTGGCTCCGGACGGAACTGGCGAACAGCTCGAAGCCCTCGCAGGAGGGCGATGCATTCTCGCGCGCGACGTTCCTCGGCCATGCTGACACTCCCGTGCTCGTTTTCGTCACTGATCGGGCTCATCGCTGACCGGGCTGCCTGATCTGCTCGCATAGCCCGGCGCTGCCGCGTCCACACGGCGCACAGTCCCAATCAGAGCCGTGGATAGGCTACGGGAAGGCGGAGGAAGCGGTCAAGCTCCTCTTAGCAGTGCGGTTGCGCCAGTGCCCTGCCTGCATCTCACGCCTCTGCCCGGCGCGGCAGAGGCCGGCCGGCGGCCAGCCGACCGAGCCCGAGATGCACAATGAAGGCGATGAGGAAGGCCGGCAGAGAGGCACCCAGCCAGGGGAGCAGCCCCGGGATGCCCAGCGGGGGCAGCCCCGCGATCGCCAGGTAAGTTATGAAGCCGAGGACCCACGCCGCGATCGCACGCCAGTTGAAGCCACCCGCGTACCAGTACAGGCCGCCGGGATGGAATAGCTCCTCCGGATCGTAGTACTGGCCGCGCAGGATGAAGTAGTCGGCAGTCATCAGCCCCAGCAAGGGGACAAAGACTGAGCCGATCAGTAGCAGGAAGCTCTCGTACTGGGTCACTGGCAGAAACCACGCCGCGACTACAACGATCCCCGTGACAGCGATGATCAGCGTGCGCTGGCTCGCCCAGGGGAAGAGGTTCTGAAGTGAGACCGCGGTTGAATAGACGTTCGCGAAGCCCTCATCGGTCTCATCGGCCAGCAGGGCCACCAGTGCTACCCAGCCGGCCGTCAGGCTGGCAATGGCCGCAAGAAGGGAGGCGACCGGCGCATTCGGGTCCACCACGACTCCGCCGGCCAGGGCCAGCAGGGCGCCGACTGCATAGAACCACGCGTTGGGCACGAAGTAACCGGCCGCCGTTCCCCAGAACGCGCTCCGCCGCGTCCGTGCGAAGCGGCTGTAATCCGCGACCAGCGGGAACCACGAGATGGGCATGGCCACCACCAGGTCCACGCCGAGCCAGAAGGTGAGGGTACCAGTGCCGGGCCGGGCGAGCAGGGCGCCGAGGTTGTACGTGGTGAGGAGGGCAACGGTAATCCAGAGCGTCGTGACGAGCACTGCCCAGAAGACGAACTTCTCGAGTACCTGCTTTACGAGCACGACTGGCCCGCCGAGCGCCAGGATGAGCGTCAGCGCGCTGAAGATGAGCACCCAGCCGTGATAGGAGGAGGGCAGACCCAGGAGCCGTGTGCCCAGGGTATTCGCAGCCTGGGCCATGACAATCACCTCGAATGTGGCCCATCCAAGGAGCTGGAGGATGTTGAGCACGGTAGGAAGGTACGAGCCACGCAGCCCAAGCGCGCCACGCAGGAGTACCATCGTCGGCACGCCGGTATCACTGCCGATGACGGCTGCCAGGCCGAGAAGAATGTTACCGATCAGGGCGCCGACCAGGATGGCCAGCAGGGCGGTGCCGAGGCCGAGCCCTGGCACGAGGAACATGCCGGCCACCATGACCAGGAAACTGATGCCGAGATCAGCCCAGAGGACGAAGCTATCCCACGTTCCCAACGCCCGTTGGGCAGCCGGGATTGGTTTCACTCCGTACGCCCGGGCCCATGCGACGATGTCTGCCATCGCTCCCCCCCGGTGTGGCCATTCCGCGGGGGAGAGGTGGACCCGACCACTCGGTCACCCGGGCGCCCTGACGGCTGTCGCTCGGGATGGCACGGCGATGGCTGGACCCGTTGCCCGCTTCCCTCCGCTCGTCTTCCGCCCGCCGTCTGGAAGGACGACGCGGGCGGCTTGCCGAGATCAGGTTCAAAGAGTTGGTGGGCTTGACCCCGCCTCTCAGCTGCTCGCTCCCCCGCGGGCCGAACGGTCATCATACTGTACTTTATTAACCGTGCCACGCGCTGTGGCGGCTGTCAATCCCCGACGGGAGAAATGCTTGCGGCCCGACCGTCGACCGATTAGAGTACCGGAGGACAGGGTATCGTCGTGATAGCGGGAAGAGGCGATGGGCATCTGTGCCAGTCTGCCTACTTTCCGTGCGACGTTTGAATCCAGGAGTGAGGAGGCTGGTGTGAGCGAGAACCGCGTCCCCGGGGTCGGCGAGCGTGCCCCCTCCTTTCGCGCGACGGCCTCGACTGGTCCGGTCGCGCTGGAGGATTTCATCGGCAGGCAGAGCGTTGTTCTCTACTTCTACCCCAAGGCGGATACGCCGGGCTGCACCCGGGAGGCCTGTGGGTTTCGCGATGCGCGTGCGGAGTTCGAGAAGCGCAACGTCGCGGTCATCGGCGTCTCGGCGGATGATGTGGATGCTCAACAGCGGTTCGCCAGGAAATACGCGCTTCCGTTCCCCCTGATTGCTGATCCTGAGCGCGCGATTATCGATGCGTATGGTGTCTGGGGAGAACGGACCCGGCCGGACGGCACGAAGACCGTCGGCGTTCGGCGCTGGACGTTCCTGATCGACAAGACCGGCACGATCCGCAAGGTCTACCAGAACGTGAGCCCCGATCAGCACGCGGGCGAGATCCTGCGCGACATCGACGAGCTGGGCCTCGCCGAGCGTATGGAAGGCTGACCCCGGGCGGGTCGGCTATGCATCCCACCGGAAGATACCGATTGCCGCGCCCGTACCGCGCGTGGCTGAAATCATAACGAGGATATGGATCAATGGCAGTGACGCGAGAACGCTTTGAGCAGGGCATGACCTACGCGGCCTTCAAGGCCCAGATGACGCGGAATCGGGAGCGGTTCGAGGAGAATGAGCGTCGCTTTACTCCCGATCCGGCCGACCTCGCGGTCTTCCAGCAGCTTCCCCGGCCGCTCAATGTCCTGGTCCTGGCGGAGGATTGGTGTGGCGATGTGATCGCTAACCTGCCGATCCTGGGGAAACTTGCCGAGGCGAGTGGCAAGCTGAATCTGCGCATCTTCCTGCGCGATCAAAACCTTGATCTGATGGATCAGTATCTCAACCAGGGGAAGTTCCGATCAATCCCGGTCTTTGTCTTCTTTGACGATAACTTCAATGAGATTGGTCGCTTCATCGAGCGGCCGGCAAGCGTGACCGAGCTACGCGCCCGAAGGCGGCTGGAGATCTACGCCCGGCACCCGGAGTTCGGCTCACCCGATGCGCCAGTTGACCAGCTCCCTGAGGATGTGCGCCAGCGCCTCCAGGCGGAGCTGGCGGCGATGCGCGAGGAGACCACCCCCTTCGCAAACGCCGAGGTCGTCCGCGAGCTCCGGGCGATCGTCGAGCGGGTGGCCGCGCCGCGGTAGCACGGCCCGGCTGCTCGTGCGGAAAGGGTAATGAGGAGGCCCCATGGCCCGTCGACCGGTGAAGGTCAAGATCACCTACTGCGCCGAGTGCGGCTACGAGCCGCAGACGCTCGAGCTGGCCGGGGCGCTGATGCGGACGTTCCAGCATGACCTGGCCTCGATCGAGCTCATCCCCTGGTACGACGGCGCGTTTGATGTCACAGTTGGTGACGTGCTGGTCCACTCGATGTATCGCGACGGTGGCTTCCCGGATCCGGAGAAGGTGATCCAGGCGGTCCGGGAGCAGCTCGCGGCGGACGATTAGACGCAAGCCGCGCCCTGCCTCCATCATCAGCCGGCCCAGACGAAGGGAGGATGGGGCATTCTGCCGAGGCGGGTGGCCGCGGTCTTGCACCATCCCTGGCTGTCGAGGGCAAGGGCGATGGAACAGTGGCGCGCGGTCACCGTCCTGATCTGCTTCTACAGCCGGTATGGGAGCACGGCGCGGCTTGCCGAGGCGGTCGCTGAGGGGGCGCGGGTCTCCCCGGGCGATGAGGTCTGGCTCCGACGCGCTCCGGAGCTGGAGCCAGTGGAGATTATTCGCCAGGATGATCGCCGCTGGCGTACTTTCCAGGATCTCGCCGGACGCTTCCCCGAGCCGCGGCCGGAGGAGCTTGAGCGAGCCGATGCCCTGGTCCTGGGCTCACCCGGCTACTTCGGCATGATTGCCTCGCCGCTGAAGCACTGGCTGGAGACTGTCCTCGGCCGATTCTGGCAGGGTCAGGAGATAGGCGAGAAGGCTGGCGCGGCCTTCTGTACGACCTCAACTGTGCACGGCGGCAATGAGGTGACGATCCTGAGCATGCTCGTAAGCCTGATGCATCTGGGCTGTGTGATCGTGCCGTCGGGCTACCTCTCCCCCCCGCTGCGGCGGAATCAGATGCCGTACGGGGCAAGTGCGGTGACCGGGGTTGCTGACGAGATCCTCCCGACCGAGGATGATCTCGCGGCCGCCCGGGCCCTGGGGTATCGGGTTGCCCATGTCGCGCGCTGGCTTCTGGCCGGTCGCGGCCAGGAGGAATTCCGCCGGCGCTACCCCGCCTGGGCGCCGCCAGCGGCGGGCGGCCGAGTGGGTGACCTGGCGCCGGGCATTTCGCCCCGCGGGCCTGAGGATAAAGAGCAGCCGCATCCGTAGCGGAGCCGCGGATAGTGATCGGCGGGGAACCCTGGATCCAGGCGGCCTCAGCCCGGATCAGCGGATTCTTCCGCCAGGGCTCGGGCGAAGGCAGTCCAGAAGGGATCGAGCCGCGGGGGCTCCAGAGGGAACTCCTGACCGCCAGCTGTATAGCGCAGACCTCGCTCGGCCGGGACGACCTCGCCGATGATGTTGCAGGGGATAGCCGCGGCGCGCAGCGCCGCGACGACGGCATCGGCTCGGTGCGGCCGGACAGTCACGATGAGCGTCCCCTCGCTGATCGCCGTAAACGGATCGATTCCGAACTCGGCGCAGACCAGCTCCACCACCTCCGGCATGGGAATCGCATCGCGGTCAATCCGGAGCCCAACCCCGGAGGCACGGGCCACCTCGACCAGCCCGCCCCAGACGCCGCCCTCGGTCGCATCGTGCATTGCGGTCACCCCCTCGTCCCGTACCCCGACTGCTGCCGCGGTCAGCGCGTCCCGGACCACGCTCATCTGATAGAACATCGCCTCCGCGGCCCGCGCCTGCTCCGCCCCGAGGCGTTGCTCCAGGCGCGCCGGGAAGCTCGCCGCAAATAAACCGGTCGCCTCGATCGCCGGTCCCTTGGTCAGGATCACCAGGTCTCCCACCCGGGCCATCGTTGGCGTGACCCAGGCGTCAGAGGGGCCGATCGCCATCACTGTTGCTCCGCCGACCATCGGGTAGGCGCAACCATCGTAGCGGCCGGTGTGGCCGGCGATGATCGTGATGCCCAGCTCGGCGCAGGTCCGATGCATTGTCGTCCAGAGTCGCTCGAGGTCCGCGTCAGAGAGCGAGCGGGGCAGGTTCAGATCGAAGGTCGCGTAGGTCGGGCGCAGGCCGGAGGTCGCAGCATCCGAGGCCAGGATGTGGACGGCGAACCAGCCGGCCCGTTCCCACCCGTACTCCGGCACCACGAACACCGGATCGGTCGTCACAGCCATCACCGTGCTGGCGTCAAGACGGACGATCCCGACGTCAACCCCGTGCCGGGGTGGAACCACTATCTGATTCGATGGAGCCCCCAGGGAGCGGAAGATGAACCGGTCGAACAGATCTGCCGGGATCTTGCCGGGCGGTTGAAGGGAAAGCGCCATTGTTTATTCCTCCAGGTCAGATGTGCCGGTGCCGAACCGGGGTACGTCACGGGGAACCTTCGCGTACCGCGGGCTCGCTGGCTGGCGGTGGCGGCCAGGGTTTGGATACCATGGGTGCGTATACTCTGCGGCTGATCGCGGCGCACGATGTGTTCGGTAATATGGTAGGGAGCGCCCCGGATCAATCACGCGCAGGGTAGGGACAGGGAGCAGGATAGGCGCGGCCGCCTGGGGCTCTGTTCCGGCCGGCGCGGTATCGCGGCAGGGAGGAATAGGATGTCCGTCCTCGATCTCCTCTGGATCTTTCTGATCCTGAGCACGATCCAACCGGTCATCCGTCAGCGGTGGCTCGAATGGCAGCGCCTGAGCGCGTTTCGCCGCCTCGAGGCCCGCCGGAAGAGCCGGGTCATCGGCCTGATCCACCGTCAGGAGACCATGAGCCTGCTGGGCTTCCCGATCGCTCGCTACATCGATATTCACGACTCGGAGGAGGTCCTGCGGGCGATCCAGCTGACCGATCCGTCGGTGCCGATCGACCTCATCCTGCACACGCCCGGCGGTCTGGTCCTGGCCGCTGAGCAGATCGCCCACGCGCTGGCCCGCCACCCGGCCCGGGTCACGGTATTTGTCCCGCACTACGCGATGAGCGGCGGTACACTGATCGCCCTGGCGGCCGATGAGATCGTTATGGCCGAGAACGCCGTCCTGGGGCCGGTGGACCCGCAGCTGGGGCAGTATCCGGCCGCATCGATCCTGAAAGCGGTGTCCCGCAAGGAGCCGAAGGACCTCGACGATCAGACCCTGATCCTGGCGGATATGGCCGAGAAAGCGATCCAGCAGGTTGAGCGTTTTGTCTGCGAGCTGCTCTGCCGCCACCTGCCGGAGGAGCGGGCGGCCGCTCTCGCGCGGGTGATGGCGAGCGGGACCTGGACCCACGACTATCCGATCTCGGTGAAGGAGGCGCGCGAGCTTGGTCTGCCCGTCTCGACCGATCTGCCGCCGGAGGTCTTTCATCTGATGCGCCTCTATCCGCAGACGAGCCAGCGCCGCCCGTCGGTCGAATACATTCCCCTGCCATACGGCCCGCGGCCGAGCCCGGGTGGTCGTCCCCCGGCGGGCGATCATCACCCCTGAGGCGGTGACCGCCCGGGCCCGGCGGGGAAGCGGGTGGCGGCTCCAGGGCGGGACTGTACCCGTCTCCGGGATCAACCGCCGTATTGGACTGGCGCGGCGTCCGCCGCCTTTCCCACCGGGGCTGCGAAGGGATGCCCGGACGTCCGGTCTGGGCATCTGCCGTCTCATCCCTATTTGTGCGGCATATCCCTTCCCCGGTCTGTTATGGCGCCGTGGCAGCACTCACTCTGTCGCATTTTGGGGATGGGCTCGCATGGTGGTACGGCTCGCCTCTCGGCCGCTAATCCTTCCTGTGTTGGTCGGATTGGGGATCGCCGTCCGGTAGCGATCCCTGCGTGGAAGGGCGCGCCGGGCCGGCGCGCCCTCTGTGGATTCGGGACCTGATGCCGCTTACCTCTCCTCGATCAGACGCCGCATCTCCTCGTACTGCTCGCGTGTGATCTCCCCACGGGCGTAGCGTTCCTGGAGGATCTCGAGCGGCCGGGACGATGGGGCCATCGCCGCGACCGATGGAGCCAGCGTTCGGAAAAGCCAGATCCCGAGCAGGATCAGGCCGCCGATAATCAGGCCCCAGAACACGAGCATAAGGATCCAGCCAACCGGATAGAACCCAACGCCGCGCCAGCCCATCATCCCCCATCCCATCATCATGCCACCTCCCAGCAGACCAGTGAGCAAAACAGCAAGGATCGCCGCACCGATGACAAGAGCAATATCGCGCCCCTGCATGGTTGTATTCCTCCTCGCGGGTTTATCATCGTCTTCTGGTCGCTTCCCGAGTGCCCCACCAGCGCCCGCCCGGCGTGGAAACCCCGCGCCGGCGGCTGAAACGGCGGCCGCCTTCCATCACCAGGCAATCGGGTGAGGCTGACCGCTCCATCCACCTCCATGGTGCCGGGGGCCCCCGTGTGCCCGCCGCGTGCGTGCCTTCGATGAGCTGCCACTTTGATGAGCCGTCAGGGCGTATGTCCTGGCGTATTATTCGCTTGCCTTCCCGAACAGTGCCGGAAAACGGCGCGGTCCATCCTGAATGCCGCCTGAACGTGGTGGGTCGCTTCCGGGCAGAATTCGCGCCGCTCGGGCGGGCTCGCGACCGCTTTTGCAAGCCTTGCGGGTAGAGATCGAATCTGCCAGAATGGGGCGCGGCCCTGCGATCGATGCCCCGGTCAGGTGCTCGTACCCGAGACGGGCCGCTCGTCGTAGCATCGTCCGGGCGCAGATGGATGGTGCTGTGAGAGCACTGATTGAGGATGAATGGAGCAGTTGCTCCCCGGCTGATTGGGCGATTCCGTACGGCCTATGCCGGTTCGGGTGCGGCGAGGTTCGTCCATGACCCTGCAGCGCGGATACTGGATCCTGGCGACCATTATCTTCCTCGGCTTTGTCGCCAACGGTGCTACGTCTCCCTTCTTTGCGCTCTACGCGACGTCTCTGGGCGCATCGCTGGGGCAGATTGCTTTCGTCGTCGGTGTCCAATCGGCGGTCGCAGTCGCTGCCGGCCTGGTGATCGGACGGATGACGGATCGTATTGGTCGCCGTCCTCTCACGGTGAGCCTCGCCATGGCGAGCCTGGCCCTGCTCAATCTGGCCATCACCCGTGTCCCGTCCTGGGGATGGCTGATACCGCTGCACGCATTACTCGGTCTTGCCAGTGGAGCGTACCAGGCGGTGAGCCTCGCCCTGATGGGTGATCTCCTGGCGGGCCATCCCCAGCGGGGGAGATTCATCAGCGGTTACCGCATGTCCGGGTCGCTCGCCTTCAGCATCGCGATCGTTGCCTCGGGGCAGATTGCCCAGACCATTGGTCTGCGGGGAAGCTTCCACCTGGCCGCTGGTGTCTATCTCCTCGCCTTTCTGGTCTCCCTTCTGATCAGTGAGCCCGCCCGCGTTCAGTCTCACGCGGCGCCAGTGGGTTTCCTCCTGCTCTTGCGCGGCCCTCTGCGTCCATTGCTTATTCTGGCGCTGGCCTTCGGTGTGCCCTTCGCCGCCGTCTTCTCGGTGTGGCCGGTCTGGGTCGCCGACACGCTGGGTCTTGGGCGGGCCACGTTCGCCTGGCTGTGGGGAATCGCGGCCTTCATCG
The DNA here is from genome assembly GCA_019690095.1 of Chloroflexota bacterium. Classification (GTDB taxonomy): domain Bacteria; phylum Chloroflexota; class UBA6077; order FW602-bin22; family CADDYW01; genus JADGGD01. The sequence goes on along the minus strand of JADGGD010000004.1, from coordinate 10,296 downwards.
AGGTGCCGAGCATGGTCGCGGCCGGAGTGATCGTTGATCGGCTGGGGCACCGCCCGACCTTCATCGTCGGGCTGGCAGGCTTCGCTCTGGTCTACCTGCTCTACGCCCTGGCCCCGACCATTCCCGGGCTCGTGGCGGCTCAGGCGCTCCGCGGCGTCGCCTTTGCCGCCTTCACTGCGACAGCACTGACCATGGCGATTGACCTGGCGCCTCCTGAGGCGCGGGGGCGTGCCTCGGGGCTCTTTACCTCGGCGCAGGGTATTGCCCAGATTACCGGCAACTGGGTCGGTGCACCTCTGGCCGCTGCTCTGGGTTTTCCCGTTCTCTTCGCCCTTGCCGCAGTATCGGTTCTCGGCGGGGCGGTGTACAGTTTCTTCGTCCGGGGCAAGACGATCGCTGCACCGGCCGGGGTTGTCCGCCAGGGAACTGAACCCTGACCGCGCCTGACGCGGTCAGGGTAGACGATCAGGAGGACACGGGCGGCAGTAGGCCGAGCGAGAGTGCCATTGGATTGCGATCACCGTGGCGTCGGATTCTCACCGCATCTGTCCGGCGCGGCCTCTCACTCCCGGTCCCCTCCGCGTCCTTCGAAGAATCCTCCTTCTCCATTGCGTGCCGGGGCGACGCTGTCAATGTAGGCGATAAGATCTGCCAGGTCGGTGTCGCTGATCTGCCCCGGGCTGTAGGCCGGCATGCCCCGACGGCCCTCACGGATCGCCTCCGCTGTCTCTCCCCCGCCTCGTCGGAGCGCCAGCTCGCCGGGGGCATTACCGGTCGGCCCATGGCAGGTGTGACATCCCTGGGCGAAGTAGACCGCCGCACCCCGCTCGACCGCTGTCCCGTCAGGATTGGCGCGGTCGAGCTGATCCATGGTCGGTGTGGGCACGGCCGCCGGCGCCGGGGCCTGTCGGTTCTGGAGGGCGCGGATATAGCTCACCATGGCCCAGATCGTCTGGTCATCGTACTGGTCGCCAAAAGCGGGCATGCCGGTAAAGCTGAGCCCGTTTTTGATAATCCAGAAGAGCTGACCGTCACTCTTCTCACGGGCATCATGGGAGGTCAGATCGGTCGCGGGCGGATAGGTCGCCATGCCAAGGAAGCCCTTGCCGCGGCCATCCGCGCCGTGACAGACCGCGCAGGAGCCTGTGTAGGCATCGCGACCGGCGCGCAGTGCGCGTGGGTTATCCGCGACCGGGTTCGGCACGTTTGGTGCGTTCAGGCGGCTCAGCAGGCCGACGGCATAGTTGCCATAAAGACGCTCGAACGGCAGGTCCTGCCGATGGCTGAGCATCAGCGGCCCGATAACCAGAAGGCCAACGACCGCGGCGCCGGCGATGCCAAGGAATGCGCCAGCGATCAGCAGAAGCACTGAGAACGCCCGCCGGACCGGCGCCGCGGTCGTCGCCGGGTTGGCGACGGGCTGGTTCTGGTTGGGCTGGACCACCTCACCTCTCCCTGGTGTAGAAATCCGGCACGTGCCGGTTTCCATCGTAGCGTGGTTGGATAAGAAAACGCTGAGAAGTCGCCATGTATCCCCAGAAGATCGCCGTCAGTCGTGCACGGTCACCTCTGGCGCGGGTGCCCTGGGTTTGCCGGGGCCGCTGACCGCGGCAGGGTTCCCGATGGCCTGGCCGGCGACGGTGCCGTCCGGGCAGCAACCACCCGATAGATGACCAGGTAGAGCACACTGGCGCCACTGAACCAGTAGATCAGGCTCGCCCAGACGGTGCCGGTATCCGTGCCGCTGGCGATGCCGTGGGCCACCGCGAGCAGGAAGACGAGGAAGCTCAAGGAGTGCAGAGCGCGCCACCGCTGGGGGCCTAGCCAGCGTCGGGCGGCGTAGCTGAGGGTGACCGGTACGAGCAGCAGCAGGGCGATCTGGCCGAGACCGATCCAGCCGGCCCCCTCAAACCCGCTGGCAAACGGGACGAGGATCTGGAGGATTGACAGATGATCGCCGAGCAGGACCAGCGGATGGATGAATCCGAACGCAAGCCCGAGCAGGGCGGTATGCTGGTGTAGCTCAAAGGCGGTGGGGCCGCCGGGCCAGATCCGGGCCAGACGGTTGGTGATCGCCAGGCCCAGCACCATCGAGAGCCAGAGCAGGACGAGGCTGACGAAGCCGGCCGCTCGAGCCAGGTACCAGTAGGCTTTTGGTGTTGGACCAGTGAGCGAGAGCATCAGGGACGGCAGCCAGGCTGGCAGGACGACCAGTGCCGCCAGCGCGCCGGTGGCGACGGCCAGCAGGAGTGCCGCAATATCATCGTTCCTCGTGCCGATCGGGGAAACGGGAGATGGGGGCTGCTCGAGAAGGGCCATGCGAGTTACCTCCAGAGGTAGCGGTCAAATCGCGAGCTTCTCACGATCTGGCCTTTGTTGGTGACAACCAGGCCGGCCAGCTCAACGCGGTGCTCCAGCCAGGCGAGACCATCATTCTGGCCGAGGATCAGTACTGTCTTCGCGGCGGCCTCGGCTGCTCGCGCACTGGGCGCGACCACTGTGACGGTCAAGAGGTCAGTTGCCGCAGGGCGACCGGTGCGCGGATCGATGATGTGGTGCCGCAACTCGCCCCCGCTCCACCACTGCCGAACGTCGCGGCCGGAGGTCGCGACCCCTCCATGGGGCAGACAGAGGAGTGCAAGCTGGCGGCCGGGCGCGAACGGGTCAGCGATGCCGATCGGCCAACCGGGCAGATTGCGCGGTGCCCCGACAACGGCGATATCGCCTCCTGCATCGACCAGGGCCGGGCCGTGCCGGGCGAGGCGATGGGCAGTGCGGTCGGCCGCCCAGCCTTTCGCCACTCCACCAAAGTCCAGCCGGACACCTGGTGCCAGGCGGACCGTCCGGCGCCCAGGATCAAGCGTAACTGCAGTGAGCGGCGCGACCATCGGGGGGCTCGGAGTGTCGCGGTGTGGTGGATCCAGCTGGTCGCGACGAATCTCGGCGAAGTCGCGATCGTAGCCCGCTGCCTCTAGTGCTGGAAGTATGGTTGGAAGAACCAGCCCCTCGCTCTCAGCAGCGGCACGGAGAGCCGCGCGGAGGACGCGCCAGAAGGTGCGGCTCACCGGGACCGCCTGACCCGGGCATCGGTTGAGCCGGCTCAGCTCGCTATCCGGACGGAAGCGGCTGAGGCGTGCCTCCCACTCTGCGAACCAGCGGGGCACCTGGCCCAGGAGGCGCTCGGCTCGTGCGCCCGTACGGTCAATCACTACCTGGACCTCACAGCCCATGGCCCGGAAGACGAGACGCGTGAGGCGCGTCGGTTGAGACAGCCGGTCAGTCGTGAACAACATGGTTTCTTAGCGCGACGAACGGGTGATCGCGATCGGGGGCGGTACGCTCGCTGAGGGAAGGGTCACCGAGCGCACCACGGGCTGGTGGGGTGCGGGGTCCCCCAGCGCAGAAAGGGTGCCCTCAGCAGTTCCCGCTGGTTGATCCGCCGAGGCGGCCAGGTCCTGCTGGCTGAGCGCGGCCCAGCCGGTGATCGTACCGGCGATGGCGAGCGCAGTCAGCAGGAGCTTGATGTCGCTGACCGTCCGATCCTGTCGCCGCTCAGTCATCGTGGTCCTCGCGCTCGTTCTCGGGCTCGAAGAAGCGGCGCGCCCCATCGGTCCGGTTTCCACCACTGGACGGGGCGAGCGTAGGCGCTGCGGCCGTGCTCGCCAGGATATCCCCGCTCGTTGCGTCCACGTAGACTGTTCCCTGATCGAGCAGAACCTCATAGGCCATCCGCCCCTGGGCGTTGACGAGTTCGGGCGCACGTACGATGCGGGCACCGGGGACGCTGGCCCGGGCGATGGCTGAGGCCGCAGTCGGGCTGACCGGCAGAGTGGGTGACCCGGCAGGATCGGAGGCCGGGGCCGGCGAGGGTGTCGCCGCAGTGACCGCGGTAGTTGGCACCGAGGGAGCGCCGGTGGAGCCAGTGGAATGGACCCGGCTTGCTGCCACGGCCGCGATAATCAGGATGAAGCTGGCCAGGCCGGCGGTGACGAGAAGGATGGTGCGGTGAATCACCTTTGTATTTCCCTCCCTATCGAGGCTGTTTACACGTCCAGTGTACGGGCCGCAGCTGAGAGTTCTCTGGGAACACCCCCGCGCTATGTTTAAAGATTTCCCAATCTTTATCGTGTACACTTCATTACAGAAGAGACGTACCATGCGCGTATTGATCATTGAAGACGACGAGCGTCTGGTCGCTCTCATAGTCCGGGTGCTGACCCGCGAGCACATGGCGGTCGATGTTGCATACGACGGCGAGACGGGACTCGATCTGATACTCCGCGGAACATACGATGTCGCAATCGTCGATTGGATGCTACCCGGCCGAGACGGTCCGGCGATTTGCCGGGCAGTTCGGGCGGCGCGCCTGCCAACGGCCCTACTCATGCTCACCGCGCGGGGACAGGTGGAAGATCGGGTGGCCGGTCTGGACGCCGGAGCTGATGACTACCTGGGCAAGCCTTTCGCCTTCGAAGAGCTCCTCGCTCGCCTGCGCGCGCTGAGCCGCCGCTTTGATCTCGCTTCGGGCAATGGAACTGAGCTGCGGGTGGGTGATATTGTGCTCGATCTGCGCGCCCATCGGGCACGCCGCGGCTGTCGCCCCCTCGAGCTGACGGCGACCGAGTGGAACCTCCTGGAGTTCCTTATGCGGCATCCCAATCAGGCCCTGAGCCGGCAGCAGATTCTCGACTACGTCTGGGCAGATGATCACGATGTCCAGCCGAACGTGGTCGACGTGTACATCTCCTACCTGCGTGCCAAGCTCAATGCGATGGGCGAGCCAGATCCGATCCAGACCGTCCGGGGCCTCGGGTATCGCTTTGCAACCCGCTCTGCTTAGCGCACTTCGACTGCGCCTAACCGCTCTCTACCTGTTCGCCGGCCTGGTGCTGGTTGCCGCGGTCGGTGGAAGTGCTTATGGCATGCTCCGCTTCTATTTCGATGCGACGACCGATCTCGCACTTCGCCACGAGCTGGCGCGTCAGCTTCGGCTGGGACGTCTTCCCGTTCCTGCAGATATCGCTGCGGCGGACCTCCTCTGGTCGAGTGACCCGCCAATTGCCCGAACCGAACGCGATGATGACCACGATGAGCGGCACAGTGGAGGCTCCCTGCTTGATCGCGAGCTCGCGGCGATCTACGTGCTCACATTGGACGCGCAAGGTCAGGTGATCGCCGGGCCGGAGAGTACGCCCCCGCCAGTGGCCCCTGATCAGGCCGCCGTCAGCGCCGCCCGGCAGAACGGGAGTGATATCCGTACCATTCGCCTGTCTACCGGCCTTCCAGTCCGTCTGCTGACGTATCGGGTTGATCATCCCGGCGGGCCGGCTTTCCTTCAGCTTGGTCGATTGATCGTCGATCAGGACCGTATCCTCCGCGACATGGTCGCCGGGCTGCTGGGCCTCGGGGCCGTCAGTACGGTTGTTCTCACCGGGATCAGCTGGCTCCTCGCTGGGCGCTCGATTCGCCCGGCCCGAGAGGCATGGGAGCGTCAGCTCGCCTTCATCGCCAGCGCTGGCCATGAGCTGCGTGCGCCGTTGACTCTCCTTCGTGCTACCGCTGAAGTCGCCCTGCGCGAGCTGCCCCCTCATGAGGTGGAGCAACGCAGCCTCTGGACCGATGTCATCCGCGATTGTGACCACCTGACCCGTCTGGTCGCGGATCTCCTCCTTCTCTCACGGCTGGACGCTGGTCGGCTCCCTCTCGCGCTGGCGCCCATACCGCTCGCCCCGCTCTTCGCTGATCTCGCTCGCCAGGTCAGACGGCTCGCCGACGAGCGCACGATCCGATTGGTTATCGAGCCATCCGACGCGGTGGTTATCGCCGACGCGGAGCGACTGCGCCAGATCCTGTTGATCCTCCTGGATAATGCTCTGCGCCACACGCCGGCTGGCGGCGAGATTCGCCTGACAGCACGTCCACACGATAGAGTGGTCGGCCTGGTGGTTGCCGACACGGGTGAGGGGATCCCACCGGAGCACCTGCCGCGGGTCTTCGACCGCTTTTACGTTGTTGACGGGGCGCGGCGACGCGGGGGAAGTGGTCTGGGGCTCGCGATCGCCAAATCGCTGGTCGAGGCTCAACACGGGACCATCGTGATCACGAGCCAGGTAGGACGCGGCACACGGGTCGAGGTCACCCTGCCCCGGGCTGCGGATCGGCCGCAGGGCTTGTACTCCCCAGAGGAGAAGGCGGAGGCCTGATTGTGCCAGCTGTACCGCGCCCCGCAGTGTGCCATTCAGGGAAGGTTCAGCCTCCGCCACTCCCTTTTCAGGGGGCATTCAGGGCGAGGGCGTTAGAGTACCGGACCGAGCTACGCTGGAGGGGATGCAGATGATCGGGCCATCGGATGAGCCTCAGGTGTACACTGCCGGTCAGGTTGCTCCGCCGGGGCGCTACGTCCGGATCGATATGCCGTCGGCGGTTGAGATCATTCTGGAGGAGCCGGGCGTCCTTCCAGCCTCTCTCGACGGTCACATCGCGGTGTACGAGCGGGTCGGCGCGGTCAGATCGCGCCTGGTGCCGCGGCAGCGGGTTTGAATTGCTGTCGGCCCCGGGCAGCCGCGCCGACGCCACGGGGCTCTGGGAAGAGAAAGATGTAATGAGAAGCGCGGAGGTCCTTGTCGGGGCGCAAAGACGTGCTGGCTGCTTCCGGGTAGGCTAGAGCAGCGGGGAAAGTCCCTGGCCAGCGGGAGGGAGCAGTGACTCATCCGATTGCATGATTGCGGCTCTCGGGACGGGCGTCCTACCCTGCGGGCGGGAAGGAGGACGCTGTGCTCGTGGGGGCCGGACCCGTGCTGCATGGCCGTGGCCCCCGCCTGGCGTGCGTCGTTGCAAATGCACTGGTGGGCAGGGGCACAGAGTACCACCGGGATACCGGACGCTCAGCCCGGCGCTGTGTCCACGGGTACCGCCAGGACGGCGACAGCCCGACTGCGTAGAGCGAGACGTGGCCGGGGAGTACATCGGCCGGTCTGGGGAAGGAACGATTCGCCGCGGGGTCGGCGATGGAGGGTGGAATGGCCTACGTTATCACTGACGCCTGTATTGATGTTATGGATCAATCCTGCGTTGATGTCTGCCCGGTCGACTGCATTCACTTCGCCGAAGGCGAGGACCGGATGCTCTATATCAATCCCGAGGAATGCATTGACTGCGGCGCCTGCGAGCCGGCGTGTCCGGTGAACGCGATCTATCCGGAAGACGCGGTCCCGGAGGATCAGGCCGTATTCAAGGAGATCAACGCGCTCTGGTATCAGGATCCGGACGCGGCACGGGCCCGCGTAGAGGAGTGGAAGCCGCGCACTGCGGCAGCGGCCTCATAGGCGGGCGCGCTGGTTTCGGGAAAACCTCCTTAAACTTATTGGTCCCCTAATCCCCGTGCGCAAGGCCACCCGGGCCCACCGGGTGGCCTTGTTCTATATCTCCACTCCCTGGCCATCCCCGCCCTGGGGCTCGTCTTTTTGCTCTAGAGCAAAGAGCCGAGGCCGGTTCAGGAAAATTTCAGGGGGGCGGGCAGCTTGTTCAGCCCTTATTTCGGAATGACTGCCCATACTGCTTCTCGATCCGGCCGGATGCCGGGATGAGTTTACTGCCACAAGGAGAACTGCTGTATGCCGAAGAACGCAACCGACGTACGGACTCTGATGCAGACGCGACTGTCGCGCCGTACCGTGCTCGTCGGCGCGGTTATGGCCGCGGTGGGAACAGCGGTCGTCAGCTGTGCTGGCGGAAGCGCCGCGACGCCTGCGGCCACGACCGCACCGCTGGCGGCCGGCGAAACGCCCGGCACAACGAAGGGTGTCGCCCAGAACGGCGGTGCGGCAGTCGTTGTAACCATGAATGACCAGTATCGCTACGTTCCGGAGACCGTCACGATCAAGAGAGGGCAGACGATCGAGTGGCGGAACACCAGCGCCTCTACCCACACAATCACCGATGATCCCAGCAAGGCACAGGACAAGAGCCACGCCATCCTTCCCTCGGGTGCTCAACCGTGGGATTCCGGGAATATCGATCCGGGTAAGTCCTTCACTCTCACCCTCACCGTCCCCGGGGATTACACCTACTTCTGCATTCCCCACGAATCGATGGGGATGATCGGCAAGATCACGGTTACCTGAGCTGCCGTGCGGAGCCATCCGGGGCGGCGCGGCGGATGGTGCCGTCGGCGCCGGGAATGGTCAGGAGGAAAGATCAATGACGGAGCAACGGGACAGCAAGGGAAGTACGGTCGAGAGCCCGCAGCAGCGGCGATTCACTCGCCGTTCCACACTGGCCGGTCTCGGGGCGCTGCTGGCGCTTCCGGCTGGTGCGACCATTCTTTCAGCGTGCGGCCAGCGTGCCGAAAATCCGCAGGGCGCGGGGACAAGCACGGCCGGCTCGGCACCGGGCACGGTGCCGGCATCTGCGCAGGAGATCATCGCCCAGCGCAAGCTCACCCCCGAAGACGTCACCGCAGCGCTCAGCACCTATATGCCCTCCGGGCGGCTGGATGACTTCCTGCTCTTCGCGTCAGGCGGTCAGTCTGGTCAGGTCCTGGTGATCGGGATCCCGTCCATGCGGCTCTTGAAGGTCATCGGCGTATTCACTCCCGAACCCTGGCAGGGCTACGGCTTCAGCGACGACACCCGGGCGGTGCTCGATGGGGGAAAGGTGGGCGAGCGTACGATCACCTGGGGCGATACGCACCACCCGGCCCTCAGCGAGACGAATGGCGAGTACGACGGCCAGTGGCTCTTCATCAATGACAAGGCTAACAGCCGTCTCGCGGTCATCGACCTGCGCGACTTCTCGACGAAGCAGATCGTCAAGAATCCTCTCATCCTCAGCAACCACGGCGGCACGTTTGTGACCCCCAATACCGACTACGTCCTCGAAGGGAGCCAGTACGGCACGCCGCTGGGCTGGGAATACGCTCCCATCAGCGAGTACCGGGAGAAGTACCGCGGCCTGCTCACGCTCTGGCGCTTCGATCGCCAGAAGGGGCGGATCATCCCGGAGGAGTCTTTCGGGATCGAGGTACCACCGTACGGCCAGGACCTGGCCGATGCCGGCAAGCTCGTGTCGGACGGCTGGGCATTCTGGAACTCCTTCAACTCCGAAATGGCGACCGGCGGCGACATGCAGGGCAAGCCGCCCCTGGAGATGGGAGCTTCCCAGCGCGATATGGATTACCTCCATGTGGTGAACTGGAAGAAGGCGGTCGACGTCTTCAAGGCGGGCAAGGTTGATCAGATCAAGGGCTTCCCGGTCATTCGCATCCCCACCGCCGTGAGCGAGGGCATCCTTTATCTGATTCCGGAGCCGAAAAGCCCGCACGGTGTCGACGTCACGCCCCGCGGCGACTACATCGTGGTGGCGGGAAAGCTGGATCCGCACGTCACGATCTACAGCTTCGCTAAGATCCAGAACGCCATCGCCCGGGGGACGAGCGAGAAGGATCCCTATGGTATCCCGATCCTGCCGTTCAAAGACTGCGTCGAGGCCCAGGTTGAGGTCGGTCTTGGCCCGCTACACACCCAGTTTGATGACGCGGGCTTTGCCTACACCAGCCTGTTCCTCGATAGTGCGGTCGCGCGCTGGAGCCTGGGCAAGCCCTACCGCGATGATGGCTGGAAGCTCATCCAGAAAGTGCCGGTCCAGTATAACGTTGGCCACGTCGCCGCGGTCGAGGGAGACACGGTCAAGCCCGGCGGCCAGTTCCTCGTCTCATTGAACAAATGGTCGGTCGATCGCTTCCCGGTCATTGGGCCGCTCTGCCCCCAGAATCTCCAGCTGATTGACATTGCCAAGGATCGGCCGTTACGGGTGCTGTACGACATGCCAATCGGCAATGCCGAACCCCATTATGGCCAGATCATTCGCCGTGATCGGATCAAGGCCTGGGAGGTCTATCCGGAGATTGGCTGGAATCCCATCACCCAGGGCAAGGATCCGAACGGCACCCCGCTCGGCAAGGAACGCATCGAGCGGAACGGCAACCGGGTAGAGATCTGGATGACCTCGGTACGGAGTCACTTTACCCCCGACCTGGTCGAGGTTAACCGGGGCGATCAGATCATCTGGCACATCACTAACGTTGAGAAGGCGCGGGATGCGACACACGGCTTCGCCCTGCCCTACTTCAACATCAACCTGAGCCTGGAGCCCGGTAAGACCGAGACGGTTTCGTTCGTCGCCGATGCTCCCGGCACCTATCCGTTCTACTGCACCGAGTTCTGCTCGGCGCTCCACCTGGAGATGATGGGCTACTTCCTGGTGAAGCCGTGACGCGGGTGGGGCCCACCCGGGCCC
>JADGGD010000209.1 GCA_019690095.1 Chloroflexota bacterium | reverse complement strand
CGTCTGCTCGCTCACGACCTCGAAGATCAGCTCATTTTCGCCTGATCGCAGATACCGGATAGTCTTGCCAAGCCGATTCGCGGCCATCGTGACGCGACGCTTGATCGTTGACTTCTTTTCTCCCGGAAGGATCTCCAGATCCCCCGCATACCCTGGCTTGATATTCTGCAGGTACTCGAGGTACGGTGTAAGATCCACTCGCGCTGAACGGGCCGAGCGTCTCTTCATAAGCTCTTCCGGCGATAGGACAGACTTGAATTCCGGCATCCTTGCACTCCTTTCGGGAGATGAGATCCAATCGCCCGAAAATTCTATCGATTCTGTCTTCTCCCGTCAACCCATGCTCCGGAGATAATTGTTTAGAGATCGATTATCCATGTTCCCGGGGTATTCGATCGATCGAATGCTCGAAACCATGGGCGTGCGGCCACTTTCGCGGCATCGTGGCTCGCCGTATGCAAGGAATTTGCACGAGACCGGTTGAGAGCACGGAACAGGAGATGGGCGAGCATTTACTCTACCTTGGCACGAACGATGGAGTGGTGACGGTTCGTCGGATTCCTGGGGGATGGCAGGAGGTTGCCGCAGGACTCGCCGGCTGTGCGGTGCGGGCTCTTGCCCATCTTCCGGGTGAGCCGCGGACGATCCTCGCCGGAAGTGATGGTCGCGGGCTCTTCCTCTCGTCCGATGCCGGCCAGAGCTGGGAGTCACGCAATCGCGGCCTGTTCCTGAACCGGATCCGATCAATCCTCGTCGATCCGGCGGATCCATCACATCTTTTCGTGGGAACTGAGCCCGCCGCAGTATTTCGCAGTCTTGACTGCGGGATAACCTGGGAAGAACTCACCGGTTTCCGGGAGGTTGCCGGGCACGAGCAGTGGTTTATCCCGTATGCACCGCGGGCCGGAGCCGTGTGTTCCCTGGCCGCGGTGCCGGGGATACCAGGGCGGCTGTACGCGGGCATCGAACCGGGCGGCGTGGCGGTGACTGAGGACGGCGGCCGCTCCTGGCGCCTGCTCAGCCGACTTCCTGACCCTGATGCCCACCAGATCCTCGCCGACGTAGGCGGTCGGCTGGTCCTGGCTGCAGCCGGGTCGGGGGTCTACCGCTCCTTCGACGGCGGGGGGAGCTGGGAGCACGTCCTTGCGGGTTATACCCGTGCGATTGCACTGGTGCCGCGGCGCCCCGGCTGCATCGTCGCCGGTCCAGCCGAGCAGGTAGGGCACCGGGGGTGGATCGCGCGCAGTGATGATGGCGGAACGACGTGGTACCGCTGGTCGGACGGCCTGCCAACACCACTCGAGGGGATTGTGGCACAGGTCGCCGCACGGCCGGGGAGCCTTAACGCGCTCGGCGGTGTCTTCGCGGTGCTCTCCAACGGCGTGATCGTCCACCGCGATCCCGATCAATCGAGCTGGGCCCTGCTCACCTGCGGCCCATCGGGGATCACTGTCATTGACCTGACCTAATGGGTGAGGGGTAGGCGGAGCGCCGAGACCGGCGGGAGAGAAGCTCGCCGGCGCATCGCGGCGATGCGCGACGCCTTCCCCGAACCCTGGCACACCATCTGCCGCGGCGAACCGGCCGCGAATGAGATCGCGCGGTCGGAGGTGTGGTATGGCAAGGCCGTCACCGCGAAAGGAGCTGGACATCCGCCTGCTTGAGACCGGCAATATCATCTTCTTCTACCGTCCGCGCAGAGGGGTTCTTCATCCCCGAAGTCCGGACGACCTGGAGCGCGCCTACTTCGCGCTCTTCCCGGATGACCAGGAGCATCACCAGAATCGGCTGTTCATCGTCGCGCATGCCGTATTTCCGGCGATCATCCCGGGCGCGGCGCTGCCGTCCGAGCGCGACTGGGCCTTTATTGCTGACATCAGCCGGGAGCCGCGCGAGGTCATCGAGGCACTTGAGAAGAACGTCCCTGCGCCGTCCCCGCCGAGCGGCGAGCGGGTGCGACCCTGGGCGCGGGTCGCAGGCGAGGGGCGCTACGCGCTCGCGCGGCACGAGGATCACACTCACCTGGTGTACTGGCTGCACCAGCCAGAGCAGCCCGGAGAGGTTCAGCAGGTCCTGCAGATCCATCCCGAGGCAAGCTATATCATCGCGGTCAAGCAGCCGTTTGCTCCATCGGAGATCCAGCTGAAAGAGAAACCGGGCTATCCAGAGGAGCTTGTCCGGATGTTCGATGGCCACGGCTGGATCCCGGTCGATCCACCAGATTTTCTCGACTACCGATGGACCCAGGTTCTGCTGATCGGGGCCGAGCCTACCGTAGAGACCGAGCTCGGAATCCATCTCGACCCGACCGTCGAGAACGCCGCGGCGAAGAAGGCGCTGGATGAACTGCGCGCGGAAGCGCGCGAGGCACACAGCCGGTGGCATGTCGAGCTGTTCGAGCCGATGTGCGCGGGACGCTGGGAATAAAAAGCCCCGCCCAAGGCAGGGATGGCGTCTGCGGCATCAGGGAGCGTAGAGAATGCGACCGCAGGAGGGGCAGAAAATAAGGTCACGCCCGGCGCGCACGCGCTGAACCAGACCGAGAGGAAGGGCAATCCGGCATCCCTGGCACGTCGCTCGCTCGATCCGGCTCACCGCCAGCCCACGCTTGGCACGGCGGAGCTGCTCGTACTGGGCGAGGGCCGAGGGGGCGACCTGAGCCGAGAGGCGACCGCGTTCGCCTATGGCCTCGTCGAGCTGTCCTTGCACCGAGGCTCGTCGGCTCAAGAGCTCTTGGTTGCGCTCCGCGACGGCAGTGGCGATACGATTCAGCTCGGCCTCGGCAGCGGCCAGGTCAGCCTGGGTCTTTTCGATCGCATCGAGGAGCTCCAGCTCCTGGTCTTCCAGCCTGCTCCGCTGGGCCTTACGCTGTTCCAGCTCGCGTTGGAGGCCTTCGAGTTCTTTCGGGTTCCGAATCGTGCCGGAGTAGAGCCGCTGTTCATCCTGCTGGATGCGGGAGCTGACCTCGGAGATCGACCATTCGAGCTCCCGGGAGCGCTGCTCCTGCTCGCGAAGATGGTCGCGCAGGCGCGCGACCGCGGCCCGCGCTGAGGCCAGCTCGCTTTCATCCGCCAGGACTGCATCAATCTCCTGAAGCTCGCGCTGGAGGGATTCGCACCGCAGGTCGATCTCCTGGAGCTGATGCAGTCGCTGCAGATCACTCACGGTCTGCCACCTCGGGCCGGGTCAGGCGATTATAGCCCATCCGGCCCAGAGCAGCAAACGGCCGCAGACCGCCGCCCGGTCGAAAGCATCCTGTCAAGCAAACTGGCACCGAATTTGCTCCTTCGGGACAGCGTCAGTAGTTCCACGGCGACAGCGGAGCGGCGCGGCCGGATGAGGCACGGAGCAGCAACGTCCGCCCCATCTTTTCATTCCAGAGGAGGGCTGAGGCGAATGGATCTTGTTCATCGCCTGGAGCAATACCGGACCGAGGAACAGAAGCTCGCGTGGCAGGGGACGTTTGCGCAATACTTCGACCTCGTGCTCGCCAATCCACAGATCTGCCAGCTCTCACACGCGCGCCTCTACAACATGATCATGGAAGCCGGCGTAGAGGCGGGGCCGAATGGCGAAAAGGTCTACACCTTCTTCGCTCGGGACCTCTTTGGTTTGAATCGAACCCTCCAGCAGATCGTGGAGTACTTCGGGTCCGCGGCCCGGCGGCTCGAGGTGCGCAAGCGCATCCTGCTCCTGATGGGCCCCGTTGGAGGGGGCAAGTCCACGATCGTGACACTGCTCAAGCGGGGCCTTGAAGCCTATAGTCGTTCCGATGCGGGGGCCGTCTACGCGATCAAGGGGTGCCCGATGCACGAGGAGCCGCTCCACCTGATCCCCGAGCCCCTGCGAGCGGACATCTTCAAGGAATACGGCATTTACATCGAGGGCGACCTCTGCCCAGTCTGCCGTCAGATGCTCCAGGATACCTATAACAACCGCATTGAGGATGTCCTCGTCGAGCGGATCACTTTCTCCGAGAAGGCCCGCCTCGGCATCGGCACCTTCACCCCGAGTGACCCAAAGTCGCAGGATATTTCGGAGCTCACCGGCTCGGTCGACCTCTCGACAATTGGCGAGTACGGCGTTGAATCCGATCCGCGCGCCTACCGCTTTGACGGCGAGCTGAATATCGCCAATCGCGGCCTGATGGAGTTCATCGAGATGCTCAAGTGCGATGAGAAGTTTCTCTACGGGCTTCTCACGCTCTCTCAGGAGCAATCGATCAAGACCGGCCGCTTCTCGATGATCTATGCTGATGAAGTCATCATCTCCCACACCAACGAGAACGAGTACAATGCCTTCGTGGCAAACAAGAAGTCAGAAGCGCTTCAGGACCGGATCATCGTCGTTCGTGTGCCCTACAATCTGCGTGTCTCGGACGAAGTGAAGATCTATGAAAAACTTCTGGCCGAAAGCGCACTCAAGGACGTCCACATTGCCCCCTATACCCTTAGAATAGCAAGCATTTTCGCAGTCCTCTCGCGCCTCGAACCGTCAAAGAAGGCCGGAATGAGCCTCATGAAGAAACTGAAGCTCTACGACAATGAAGAGGTCGAGGGTTTCACTCAAAATGATGTCCGTGAACTGCAAGAAGAGGCCGTTCGCGAGGGGATGGATGGGATATCGCCGCGCTATATTATCAATCGCCTTTCGAATGCCTTGATCAAGGACAATGTCTGCTGCCTGAACCCGATCGACGCCCTCCGTGCCCTCAAGGATGGCTTCGAGCAGCACACGAGCATCACCCGGGAGGAGCGCGAACGACTTCTAAATCTGATTGCTGAAGCCCGCAAGGAGTGGGACGAGATCGCAAAGCGGGAAGTTCAGCGCGCATTCGTCTACTCATTCGAGGAGTCGGCGCATACCCTCCTGAACAACTATCTTGACAATGTCGAAGCGTTCTGCAACAAGACGAAACTGAAGGACCCAATTACCGAAGAAGAAGTCGAACCGGATGAGAAGCTCATGCGCTCGATCGAAGAGCAGATCGGAGTGACTGAGACAGCAAAGAAGGCCTTCCGTGAGGAAATCCTGATCCGCCTCTCCACGCTGGCCCGCCGCGGTCAGCGCTTTGAATACAACTCGCACGAGCGACTACGGGAAGCGATCGAGAAGAAGCTGTTCTCGGACCTGAAGGATGTCGTGAAGATCACCACATCGACCAAGACGCCCGATGCCGAACAGCTGCGTCGGATTAATG
>JADGGD010000208.1 GCA_019690095.1 Chloroflexota bacterium | reverse complement strand
CTTTTTCGCGGCCGTGGCTGCCATGAGGGGAGGAGCGTCATGCTGATCGAGATTCCCGACGAGATGTGGGCTCTGATCCGCGAGACGATGCATGTGACGTTCCACGCGGATTTCCTGGAGTGGCTCGCCGATGGTGCGGAGCGCCAAATCATCGGATGGATGTGGAATAAGAGGGTGACGCAAGGACCGATGCAGGAGCTCTCTCTCTATCTCGAGCTCCTGGAGCGATGGAGAGGCGAAAAGCTGGTCGACGTGTCCGAGAAGATGGCGCGGCGGGGGGAGAACTGATGTTCGTCGAGATGAACGACGCGCTGTGGCGACTCGTTCGGGAAACGATGTCGGTCACGAAGAAGTACGAGTTCCACGAATGGCTGCAGGACGCGGCCATCTGCCAGTTGCTGACCTACACGGACGAGCTGGCGCCGCGATTCGGAGGCGAGCCGTCGAGCGAGTATGAGCGGATGTGGACGCTCATCGACAGGTGGCGCGACGCGGAGCTGCGTTCGCTGATCGAGGTAATTGCCGAAGAAGCCGCCGAGGCGGTAGCTCAGGCTCTGCGTCGAACGGACGATGGCTGATTTCCTCGCCGGGGCGACGGCCGGCCTGCATGTCGCCAGCTGGCTCGGCGGCTTCCTGGTCGGTCTGATCGCTCCATTCGCGGCAGCCGTCGGCCTGGCGAGAATGTTCTTCCGTCGCAGAAGGAGGGGAACGCATGCCTCACCCGCAGCTCACGCAGAAGGACGCTGAGAAGATGCAGCACGAGGGAAATGGGATATATCGCTGCCGCCTCTGCGAGTACCGAGGCTCGCGGGCAGCGGTCCGCCTGCACTACGCGCGCGAGCACCAGGGGCGCCTGCCGAGGCGCCCGCCCGATGGGCTCCAGATCGGCATGCCTGTTCCGCCGACGAGTGGCCACACGCAACCGGAGTGCGCGCACCAGTGGCGCATTCTCTCTCCGCGTCGCCCAGCGGAAGCAGCGGCGCTGCGAGCCGGCTACCGGCTCGTGTGCGCTCGCTGCGGCGCTCTGAGGGGTGCCGAAAATGCCTGAGCGCACGATCGCCGATGAGATGGAGGACGAGGGGAGTGCACGAGTCGAGGACGCCGGGGACCGGGCGCCCACGGACCGCACACCCTGGTGGGCGCGCGTCCTGAAGGCGCCGGCACGCACGGATGACCTCGCGGGCTACCTGTCGCATCCCCTCAATCCATCGGGGACGCCGGCGGGCGCCCGCATTGCTCGAGGGCTGTCGGCCATGTTCGGAGGGCTCGAGCTCGCCGTGGTCGACCTGATGCTGGGCGTTCTCCAGCTCATCGCGGAAAGGCGGAGACAGCAGGCATGAGCTGGCCCGGCCACGTGATCGTGACCGGGGCCATGGGAAGCGGGAAGACAACCTGGCTCCTGTCCGAATGGCTCCGGACGGAAGAGAGGGGAATTCTGTACGACCCGGCCGGCGACATCCATCCGCCGGCCGGGTGCGTGCTGGCCGGCCCGAGAAGCTCGGCGAAGGCCTTCCGCGCGGCGCTGGCCGCCGGCGCGAAGATCGTGTACCGGACCGAGCTCGTGGACCCCGCGAGCTGCGCCCGCGACATCGACTACCTGGTTCGGCGGCTCGTTGCCGCCGGCGGCGGGACGCTGGCCGGGGACGAGGCGCACCTATATGCGGCGCAGGGGCGCGTCGCGCCCGGATTGCGGGATGCCTGGGTGCGCGGCCGGCATCTCGGGATTCGGATCATCCTCGCGACCCCGGTTCCTCAGGTTGTCGATCACGAGCTGCGGATCACGGCGGCCACCTGGGTGGTCTTCCCCCTCGCATGGAATCCCTGGATGGCCGAGCACGGCATTTCCAGAGAGGCGATGGAGTCGCTCCATCGCGCGGCCCCTCACAGCTGGCTTCGGGCCGAGGGCGGCCAGGTGACCGGCCCGCATCCACCGCTGAGGGCTTGACAGGCCTCTCATCGCGCGTGGTAGAGCGGACCCAAGCCGTAGCGTGGCGCTCAGCTCGAGCGCCACGCCAGATGTGGAGGTATGACAATTGGCGAAGCTCACGGATTTTGAAAATCCCATCAGCGGCGACAAGGGCAACATCTTCGACCTGCACCAGCTCTGGCAGTACGCCCTTGGGGGCGTCGTCGTCCTCGCCAGCTTTGGCGTCGCGAGCTGGCTCTACAACCGCGTTCGCGCGGCGCTCGGCGCCGCTCCTGTGGTCGGGCCTGTCGCCACGCAGCTCTTGTCCCCGCTTCCAGGCACCGTCGTAGCGACGAACAACGGCCGCAAGGCGACGCCGCAGAAGGGCGCAGAGCTGCCGGCCATTGTCGTGCACCAGTAGGTAGGAGGGAGAACGAAAGATGCCCATCGCTGTAAGTAATCCGCACCGCTCGGCCCTCAACCAGGCGGCCTTGGCCTGGAAGGGCACGCCGCTCACCGCCGACGGCACATTCCAGGAGATTGCGAGGTACACGGTGCCCGAAGGCGAGGCCGTAGCCATCGGCTACGGCCAGCAGTCCGGGCAGGACTCGGCCATTGGCCGAATCTACGCGCTGATCAAGGATTCGGCCAACGCGGCCGTCAACGGGCAGGTGCGCATCGATCTCCACGATCCTCAGGATCGTGCTACCATCACCCTCTTCGAGGCTCGTACGGAACAGCTGGCGACCGACCAGGCCGACAGGCGGAAGCAGCTGCCTTTCCCCTCCGGCCGCGACGTCGCCACGCAGAATTGGAGCCTCGTAATCAAGATTGCTCCGGACTCCGCGGCCACGCCCAGCCAGGCAAACAGCGTTCTGGTGCTCGACGTGACTCGCTACGACGCGCACTTCTGACGCCATGGCCGGGCCGCAGCTCGACACCAGCAGCGTCGTCGTCGTGCGGTTCCACCTCGTGGCGGCGCCGGGTGCCAACGGCGAGCTGCGCGAGGAAGTGCGCCACAACGCGCGCATCACGCGTTGGCGCTATCGATTCTTTCCGGGCCCGGAGGCGACGCTCCAGATCGTGCCTGCGATTTTGCGCCGCCAGGAGTTGATCCGCCTCTGGCGGCCCGTCGCCGGCGGGATCGATTACATCGCCGGCGACAACGAGGATGTCGTCATGGATGCCGACATCCCGGTCTACGCCGGCCAAGATGAAATCGTCGTCCGCTATGCCAACACGGACGCCACGAATGCCCATCAGTTCGTCGTGGACGTGACCCTCCGCTCGGTGGAGGCGGTCTGAGGTGGCCGGGCGGCCGGAATTTCAGCTGGTGGCCAGCGTCACGCCTTCGATCATGCCCGTCAGCATCGAGGGTCAACCGATCGCGGTCTCCGGCGGGGGCGGCTCTCCAGTACCGGTAAGCATCTCCGGCCAGCCAGTCATGGTGAACGCGGCGAAGCGGGGAGTGAGCGGGCTACTGGTCACCAAATCGATGACCGTGCCCCCCTTTGGCAATGCCTCGCAGGACATCGCGCCGCCGGCGGGCTACCTGGATCGCGTGTTGGCGATCTTGCTGACCATCACCTGGCCTGACTCGAACACGGGCTTCGTCGAGGTTACCTTCAACCAGCTGGTCGGAGGCACGCCGATCCAGATCGCCTACTTCACGCGAACAACGGGAGCCTCGGGAACCACGGCCGGCATCGGCGGCTGGGCTGACCTGAGCTCGTGGAACAGCTCGTACGTGGCGCTCGATGGGGTACAGCCCAGTCCTGTCGAGCTCGCCAAGGTGCCGCTTTTCGCCACGGCCGATTCGCCCTGGCGCCTTTATGGATACGGCAATCGCAGGGCCAACGTCCAACTGCAGCTTGCGCTCCTCCGGGAGGCGATTGCGTGAGCGCGATTGACCTGGCGAACGAAATTGAAGCCATCAAGCGCCAATGGGAGGCGCTCGCGGCCACGTGTCCCCGGCCCGGCGTCCCAGATTCCTGCCCCCTCTCCACGCGGGCGCAGCTGGACCAGCTCCATGCGCGCGCGGAGTCGCTGCGAATCCAGCTCAAGCAGGCGGGCGGCGACGCCGCGGCCGATCTCAGCGAGAGCATGACCGCCGCGCAGTATGCGTCCTGGCTCGCCGCTCATGCCGCCGAGCTGGCCGCGATTCCTTCGGGATCGGGTTCGGACGGCGATGGCTCGCCCGGCGCCGGCGGAGTGCCGGACGTCGCGGCCGTGCCGTGGTATGACGTGCCGCTGGCACTGGTTCAGAGCGGCGCGCAGATCGTGGCGCGCGCCGCGAATGCGCTCACGGGCCCGGAGGCGCAGGCGCGCGGCCAGGCCTGGTACCGGCTCCTCGTGCCGGCGCTCCTGGCCTGGGGAGCCGCGCACTTCTTGGCCCGCGGCCTGCGCGTGAAGGTCGGGCGCTGAATGAGGCTCGGTACCTGGCTGCTGCTGGCGGCATTTGTGTACCTGGCCTGGCTCTGGCTCGGCCGGCCGCAGCTGCCGGCCGGGATGGGGTCGACGGTGTGGGGGAGCGGCGCGACCATGAGTGGAGGCGGGGAGGGAGGATTCGCGTGAAGATCCGAGACTGGACGAAGCTGGCCACGATCCTGATCGTGGCCGGAGGGGCGCTCTGGCTCGGCGACGCCGGCCAGCTCGACAGCCAGGCCGTCGTCGCGCTCCTCGGCGCGTGCCTCGGGTACGTCTTTGGGAATAGCCACGCCGTCATGGAAGCACGGAGCGGCCAATCCCAGGCCGGCGCGCCGGAGAGCTCGCCGTGACCCCGGACGCCTTCATCGCGTTGATGGCTCCCCGGGCGCAGAGCGCGTATGCGCGCACGGGGTGGCTGCCGAGCGTCCAGGTCGCCCAGCTCGCTTTCGAGAGCAGCTGGGGCGACAGCGTGTTGGCAAGGGTTCATCACAACTACGGCGGGATTCGCTTCACGAGAGCTGCACCTGCCGGAACGGTGGCCACCAGGGACGGGTTCGCGAGCTACCGCTCGGATGACGCCTTTTGGGCGGATTACGAAAGGGTGCAGAGGCTGAGCCTCTACGATCCCATCCGCGCGGCGGCGCCGGGCGGGGCGCCGGCGCAGGTGGCGGCGCTCGCGGCCAGCCCGTACGACGCCGGGCATTACGGGGGCGACGGGGCGGCGCTGCTGTCGATCATCCAGGCGCACGCGCTCACGCGCTTTGATCCGGCGAGCTCGCGGCCGGCGCTGCCGGAGCTCTCGGCCGCGCCGGCGCCCGACGGCTCGCTCGTGATCCGGCCCTCCGGGCCGGCGCCGGACTGGACGGCGCCGGCCGTG
>JADGGD010000207.1 GCA_019690095.1 Chloroflexota bacterium | reverse complement strand
ACGTTCCACCCGGCCTTGCTCCTGCGCGACCCGAGCCGGAAGCGTGAGGTGTGGCAGGACTTCCAGGCTGTCAGGGACGCGGTGCGAGGGGCGCGGGCCTCTGAGCATAGCCTCGGACGACAACTCTCGTACGGAGGTCGAGATGTCTAGGAACACTTATCGTTCCAGCCCGGCTCGCCTGCAGCCTGTCTTCAAGACGGCACTTGGCCAAGCGTTTGCCGGGGATTCTCTCGAGCTGCTGCCAAGGTTGGTACCCCCGCACTCCGTAGACTTGATCATGACGAGTCCTCCTTACGGCTTAATTCGGAACAAAGACTACGGTCACGCGCGGTGTGTTCCTGCGGACCAATATGTCGAGTGGTTCCGCCCATTTGCGCGGCTGTTTAAGAGATTGCTGAAGCCAACCGGTTCCCTTGTCATCGATATCGGTGGATCGTGGGTGCCCGGCATGCCGACACGAAGCCTATACCACTACGAGCTGCTCGTAACATTGGTTCGACATGAAGGATTCTATTTGGCTCAAGAATTCTATTGGTGGAATCCCAGCAAACTCCCAACTCCTGCGGAATGGGTAACCGTTCGCCGAATTAGAGTTAAGGATGCCGTAAACTGCATCTGGTGGCTTTCTTCAACACCGTGGCCGAAGGCGTCTAACAGGCGGGTTCTTCAACCGTACAGTTCATCTATGGAAGACCTTTTAAAAAAAGGTTACGAGGCGCGGCGTCGGCCAAGCGGACACGACATCAGCGGCAACTTCATCCGTAATAATCGTCGGTCCATACCGGCTAACCTTCTGGCCATCGCAAACACGGAATCCAACTCTCGGTACCTCCGGTACTGCAGGTTGCGGGGCCTACCGATACACCCGAGCCGGTTCCCGTCAGCGCTGCCCGAATTCTTCATTCGGATGTTGACCAATCGCGGGGACTTAGTCCTTGACCCGTTTGCCGGGAGCTGCGTCACGGGAGAGGTGTCAGAACGCATGGGCCGCCGGTGGATTTGCGTGGACGTTGTAGCCCAATACGTGGAGGGGGCGCGGGGGCGATTCCTCCCTACGCAGCGTCCTAAAGGAAAACGGCCAATTTACTACCGGATTCCCCATGCTGACAGCTTAAGAGGAGAGGAGAAGGACGAAGATCTGCTTCCTGATGACGGGGGGCGCTTCGCTAAGGAGCAGCGCGGACGTGCGCGGGTCGATTAGTGAGTCTGGCGGGCGCGAGTGGACGTTGAACAAGGCGTTGAGGCCGTGGCAAGAGGAGGCCCTCAGCGCCTGGATGAAGAACGGGTGCCGCGGCATTTTAGCAGTCGCTACCGGCGCTGGCAAGACGACCGTTGCTGAGGCCGCGATGCGTGCCATCCGCGTGCATTACCCCTCAGCACGCTTCATCATTATCGTACCCACCGTTTCCCTGGCGGACCAATGGTACGTGTCTCTCGTGGAGGACCTTTGCGTGCCGCGCGGCCAAATTAGGGTGTTCAGCTCGCGGTCTTCAGATTCAGCAACCGCGGGGGTCGTCAACGTGTTCGTGATAAACACTGCCCGCTGTCGGGCGCCCTCGCTTGCCCACGGCGACAAGTGGATGCTGGTTGTCGACGAGTGCCACCGCGCGGCCAGCCGGGAGAACGCTAAGGCGCTCGAAGGTTCGTATTTTGCGAGCCTAGGACTGTCCGCGACACCTGAAAGACCTTACGACAGTGGGTTGGAGGAGATCTTGGTCCCAAAGCTCGGTGCCGTAGTCTACCGTTACTCGCAGCTTGATGCTGTGCGCGATGGGGTGTTAACTCCATTTATTCTCAGGAATGTCCGGGTACCGCTGGCTCCTCACGAGCACGCGAGGTACGATCGTCTGTCGCGGCGATTGATGCATGTTGTTCGCATGTACGGGGCCGACAGCGACGCTGCCCACTCGTTATTGCGACGTCGCGCCTCCGTGGCGGCCAGCGCCCGGGCGAGAATACCTGTAGCTATACACGTCGCGCTAGCTTATGTCCAGGCGGGCGAACGTGTATTGGTGTTCCATGAGCGAATCTCTGCGGCGGCGAAAATCGCTGCTGGTCTGAAGCGGCATGGGGTATCGGCCGCCGAATATCATACCCGCATGCACGCGGCAATGCGCCAGAGCAACTTGGCCCTGTTCCGCCGTGGGATTATTCAAGTCTTGGTTGCATGTAGGGCGCTCGACGAAGGGCTGGACGTACCCGAAGCGAGCTGCGCGGTCATTGCGAGCAGCACCGCGACCGAGCGGCAGCGCATCCAGCGGATAGGACGAGTGTTGCGCGTCGCCGCGGGGAAGCGAACGGCCGAGGTGGTTTCGCTGTATTGCACGCGCGCTGAGCAGTTGCGACTTCAGCAGGAGGCTAAGACGATCGGCGAGAAGGTTACGGTGACCTGGGAGCGAGCACGATATGGATGACCGCGCGATCCGTATCATCCACGGTGCTCAAGTGTACTCGCGGGTTGCGCCAGGCTCGCTTTATGAGGGCGAGCTACGCTCGCTCCTGCTGACCCATGCCACATACGCGTTCTGCGGGTACAAGGTCTTGCCATTCGACCCCGTGGTCACAGGAAACCAAGGCTTGTCAGCGAGGCCCGACCTGGCTCTTATTGACCTGGAGTATCGGAGCTGGTGGGTTGTCGAGGTCGAGCTGTGTACTCATTCCCTTGAATCACACGTCCTACCTCAGCTAGCAGTATTGCGTGACGGCGACTATGGACCAGCGATGCTTAGCCGTTTAGTGCGACATTGGAAAGAAGCAGACAGGGCGCGCCTGGAGGTACTGCTGCGCGCTACCCCGCCTCGGTTTCTAGTCGTGTCAGACCTGTGGCTAGAAGAGTGGTGGCTGTCGTTGGCAGCAGTGGGCGTAGGATTTGTGGCATTCGAACTGTTCCGTAACCAGCGGAATGAGCTGGCTTGGGTCGTGAAAGGGCAGGTACCTAGCTTGCCGAAGGATTTTGTGTCGGCGTGTCGAATTGATCCCATTGTTCCTAGATTTCTGTGGGTGCAGTCTCCTGGAGCTCTGACGATACAAGATGAGGTGATCGAGCTGCTGTACGACGGTGGCATCACGCAGTGGAAACCCTTGAAGTTGAAAGACAAGGTTTGGCTGTCGCCGCTCGGCCGGAACATGTTGACACCCGGCGCTGTCTATGAAATTTGGCGCGACCGGAGCGGTAGATACTCGCTTAGGGGAGGGCTACGGGAGCGTGGAAATAGAATTTCGCGTCGGCCCTAACGTCGTCGAGGCATACAAACGCCTGGCATACACTCCGTGGCATGCGTTGGCGGAGTTTGTGGATAATTCTACACAATCATACTTTGATCACAGAGAGGAACTTGACCGTCTGTTCTCGGAGCGGGGCGAGAAGCTGAAAGTCGAGATCGTGTATGACCACGATGCGGAGACAATTCGCGTGGTAGATAACGCGATGGGCATGTCGCTTGACGAACTTAAAGCCGCGCTTGAGGTGGGCAAGGTACCGGCGAATACATCGGGGAGATCGCAATACGGTTTGGGTCTAAAGACTGCCGCGTGCTGGTTTGGTGACCTGTGGTGTGTTACTACGAAGCGGCTGGGTGAGACGGTTGAACACCAGGTGGAGGTAGATGTACGGGCTATCGCTGGTGGTAACACCAATGCGCCATACAGGGAGCGGCCCGGCGCAGTGCCACACGAACACTATACCATTGTTGAAATTCGGAAACTGAATCGTCGGCTGCGCGGGCGGACCCTCGGCAAGATTAAGGATTATTTGGCGTCGATGTATCGCGAGGACCTCCGATCCGGACTGCTCACTCTCACGTGGCAGAGCCAGGAGTTGGAGTGGCCGGGATTCGAGCTCATTGTGGCTCCGGACGGGCGGGAGTACAAGAAGGAGTTCCGGTTCCAGGTTAACGGGAAGGATGTGCACGGATGGGTGGGGGTTCTTCAGCGGGGTAGCCGTAGCCGCGCGGGATTCTCCATCCTCCGGCGAGGCCGTGTAGTCAAGGGATGGCCCGACTCGTGGAGACCGTCTAGGCTGTACGGCCAAGAGCAGGGATCGAATGACCTCGTCAACCAACGTTTGGTGGGCGAAATCCACCTTGATGACTTTGAGGTTAGTCACACTAAAGACGATATTTTGTGGGTGGCGGACGAGCTGGATGAGTTAGAGGACAAGTTGTACGAGGCATGCGTAGACTACAGGCGGTTTGCTCAAGACTACCGCCTCGGACACATTCACGACGCAAGGGGTCCGAGTGAGGCCACCGTACAAATAGCAGTGGAAGAGGTTGAAGGAGAGCTGGCTTCGCCGGAGATGGGCGATGCAGTTCTGCTCGAGCCTGACGTGGTGCCCCCTTATGAGGCGGTTGTTGGTGGGGTCGTCGCAGCGATAGAGCACGAGGAGTCCACTTTCAGGGCTGAAATCAGCGACGGAAAGGGAAACCCCACTTTATCGGTGGAGGGGTTCATAAAGCCGCTGTCGCCTAACGACCCTTATACAGCAGTACACATGCCGAGTGACGAGAAGGTGGTTATCGTCGTAAATCAGTCTCACCCGCACTGGCGCTTCCTTCCCAGCGAGGCGGTTTTATGGTATCTGAAACACTGCGTGTATGACGCGTTGGCAGAGTGGAAGGCCGCCAAACGTGCATCGCCCCCTGACTACAACACTGTGAAGCTGTTTAAGGATCAGTTCCTGCGCGTTCCCATGGAGATTGAGATGCGTCGCCAACAGGTGCGGTAGCGCGTATCAAAGCGCGGCTCCTGGGTCGAGCAGACCGATTACGGCGCGGTTGTGTGCAGAGCTGGCCTGGCGGGTCCGGCCGGCGGGAGGCCGAACGACGTCAGGGGGCGGGCGCTGGTATCATGACGGAGCGTGGGTCGGGCGCACCGCGAGCCGCCGTTGTGAGCGCTGGTCGCTGGGGCGTGGGGTCTGGCGGGTACTTGTTAAGTTGGTGAGTTGTAGCCCGCGGAGCCCCTGCTCGTTGTCCAGGCGGACCGCCGGGACCCACCGGTTGGAGGCGGCGGGGCCCTGCAGGCCTGTACGGGGCCCTTCGCTGTACATGCCAGTACGTGCTCAGTGTTGGGCAGCACCGCGACGGAGGACGCGCCGGCCTGCACGGCCTTCGGCCAGCAGAATTACTCGCGTGGGCCCAGCCTGACGGTACCCCGGTAGGCGGCCTGCGTCGCGGCGTGGATCGTGCCGGGGACCGTGCCCCTGGGATCGCGGCCGATGTCGATCCAGACCACGCCGCGCTCCTCCGC
>JADGGD010000206.1 GCA_019690095.1 Chloroflexota bacterium | reverse complement strand
ATGGAGATGCTGGTCTTCCCCGCGAGCTGGGCGATCGTCAGACCTTTCCGCTCGCGAATTGGACGCAGGCTGTTGGACGGCATCGGCCACCTCATTACCTCAGGTCAGCGGGACCCGACATGCGCGGACGCGAGCCAGGGAGCCGCCCGGCCGAGTACATCGCGCGGCCGGGGCTCCCCCCTCTGCCGACGGAATTCGCCCGGCCGCGAGGAATAATGCACCCCCTGCCAGCGTACCGATATCGGGGAAAGAGAATCAACCTTCTTACGGCGGCCCCACCGCGAGGCCCCTCCCCAGATCATGCGACGGCCGCCACCCGTGCGCGCAACGACCACAGCAGACGGTCCGGCCCAGCGCGGGGGATCGCGCTCAATCGTCTGGCTGAGGCCTCTCTGGTGGGGAATCCCCACCATTCTCCGGCGGCTCGTCATTGAGGTGCTCACGCCACTGCTCCAGCCGCCGGGCGACATCCGGCGAATCGATATCGACCGCGTTCTCGGCCAGACGCAGTGAATCGAGATCTTCCTGATTGCGCATCTCCAGGAGGAGGCCGAAGATCTTCAGGAGAAGCGGGCGACCAACGCGGTACCCTTCCGGATCAACGTAACTGCGGCGCACGTGGTAATCGATCGCCCAGCACTCATCCTCGCTCAAGGCGATCGGCAGGACCTCGGGAGGACAGGGATCGTTCCGGCGTGCCTCGAACTCGCGGATGACCGCGAAGACCTTGAGGAGAAGCCCCCGCCCAACCGGACGGCCTTCCTCCGTCCAGGTATGGCGGATAAGATCGTCGAGCGCCCAGGCCTCGGCCATCGTGAGATAGGTCGTGCGTTCGCTGCCCATTGCCGAACGACCTCCACGCGATCAAGACGTCGCTGGTCCGCGCCCGCCAGCATCATAATGAAGGGTCCGGGGGATGTCAACCGTCCCTTTCGCCCACCTCACCGCCCAGGGCACGTGCCCGCCACCGGGTCAGGACCGCCTCGAGCGGCTCGCGGCTGCCGGTCCGATAAGTCTCCCGGAGCGCGGATTCGTATTCCGCAATCAGCTGGGCAAGGTCTCCCGCATCGAGATTGGAAATCCACGGCAGTAGCCGCAGACGCGCCAGCTCGTCCTCATCGATCGGTTCCATTGCCGTCTCCTGTCAGGAGCATTTTCCAGGAGCATTCCACCCTACCGGGCCGCGGATGCGAATCGAAGCTCCTGGACCGCCGCAACGACATCAGCCAGGCTGTCGAAGCGGCGGTCCGGCAGATGGGTCAGATCCGCATAAATATCGCTGGGCGTATTCCGCCGCCGCGCGTGGGCAAGGATTTCCTCGCGCGTGGCCGGAAACGAGACACCGTCGACGAAATCGCGCACGCGGGCCAGGTATACCCGCCGCTCATAGTTGCTCACTGGTTGGAACTCCTCCTCACGCGAGATTCATCCGGAAGATGGTCGAGGCTGGAATGGATAGTGGCCAAACTTCTCGACATACCAGCCAATCGGCGAGCGGGCAATCTCGGCAGCCATATCCTCCCGGCTCCGGTGTCGCCCGGGCCAGTCTTCTGCAAAGGCAAGATGGAGGAGCAGACGCGCAGCGGTGGCCGCCGATGCCTGGAGCGCTTTGGGAGACACCTTATCGACAGTGTCCGCCGCGGTGTGCCCCCAACCGCGTCCAACCAGGCCAGCCGCCGCGTCAACCGCCCCCATCGTTGCATTGGGAACGCCTGCGACCGCGAATGGAAAGTGATCGGAGTAGGCGCTCAGATTATTCTTCACCGGCACATCGTAGTGCATCCTCCGCCCGATCTCCTCGAAATACGGGACGAGATCCGGAAAGCCGCACAGGGTAAGGTTCTCGTTGCCGGGGCCGCCGCGCGCGGCACTATCGATGTTGAGCACGAAGCGGCACCGTGCGAGGTCGCCGGCGAGCTGTTCAGCGCAGTGCCAGGCTCCAAGCAGCCCCACCTCCTCGCAGGCGAAGAGAGCGACCCGTACTGGCATCGGCAGGATCTCTGCAACCGTCGCCAGGGCCCGCGCCGCCTCCAGGCAGATGACTGCGCCAGCCGCGTTGTCGAGGGCCCCAACCGCGATATCGTGCGCATCATAGTGAGCACCGACAAGGAGAAATGGGCCACCGACGTCGGGCGGGCCAACCCTCCCCAGGATATTTCGGCTGGTAGCGGGCGCAAAGTGAGACTCGACCCGAAGACGCACGCGCACCGGTCCGGTCCTCAGCAAGCGAACGATATATTCACCGCTTTCCCGGGGAAGGCCGAGGCCCGGAATCTCTGCTGGAAACCCCGCCGCAAGCGAGCCGGTGACCGCGAGCATCCCGGGGTTCTGGTTCGCGAACAGGAATGCCGCCGCGCCCGCCGCGACAGCCCGGGCGAACTTCTCCCGACGGTGCGAGCTTCGCTGCCCGGCGCCGGGGCTCGCCTCTGCCGCGCTCAGGACCACCTTCCCGGCAATCTGTCCCTCCAGGCGAGCAAAATCCTCTTCCTCGCCCTGTCCAACCCAGATGACCTCGCCTTCGAGCTCGGCCGCGGGCGTGTAAGGCAGGGCAATCGCCGCAATCTCCCGCGAGACTGGCGAGGTAATCTCCAGCCGAGCCGGGCCGCGGCTCCAGGCCGTGTACGAGAACGCCTGGGGCTGGACGTCCTGGAGCCCATACTGACGCGCCTTGGCCAGGAGGAAATCAGCCGCCGCCTGTTCGCTCTCTGAGCCAGCCCAGCGATGTCCGATCCGGTCGCACAGGTAAAGCAGGTTCTCATATGCCTCGCCGGAGGTCCAGATCTCGCCGATCACCGCCTTCTCGGCCTGCGCCAGCGCCGCGGCCGTTCGGGTCTCCCCGCTCATTGCCACTCCTTGACAAATATTTCCCCCAGGCCCCGCAAGAGCGGTCTTCGCTCGCCGCGGCCGCCGGGGAGAACGATTTCCCGCACGAGCAAAGGATATGTTAGAGCAAAGGGTCTTCTCCTGACAGCTGGCCCGGCACTGGCGCCCGCAACCCGTAAAGCGCAGGCCTCACGGCACTATTGTAGCGTGGTTGCGCCTGGAGACGAGCAGCGTGCGTTCCCGCGCGCCCGGGTGACCTGAGCCAGACGGCCGGGCGGCACACTTCTTGCCGCCCGGCTGGACGATGTCATCCTTACGAGATACTCGCGCGGGAGGCGGGGAACGATGCAGCGCGCGCGAACCATCATTGGTCTTCCGGTGATCAGCTTAGCCGAGGGGCTCCGGATCGGTCAGGTGCGTGACCTCGTCTTTGCACCCATGGACCGGAGCGTTGCCGCCCTGGTCACTGCCGAGGCGACCTGGCATCGCGATGCGGAACTGGTTCCGATCGAGAAGGTTCGGAGTTTCGGGCGTGACGCGGTCACGATTGTCGATCTCACTGGCGTGATCAAGGCACGCTCGGATCGGCGCCTCTATCGCCTGCTGACATCGCCAGTCACGCTGGATGGGCTCCTGGCCATGACCGAGGGAGGAGTCTTTCTGGGATTCATCGAGGAGATTATGCTTGGTCCACGGGGAGAGATGCTGGCCTATGAGATCTCAGCCGGCTTTGCCGAGGATGTTCGGCGCGGCAAGCTCCTCCTGCCGGCGAGCGAGGCACTGACCGTTGGCCGCGATGTGGCCACCTTCCCGGACGGCATCGAGAAGCTCTTGGCGTGCTCGGTCGACCTTGTCGACACGGCCAGTCCCGCGAACGGGGAAGCCCTGCCCGTGCAAACGATGGGCTGAGCCGGCGCGCCGGCGGATTCACGATCTTGTTCCCACCGGCGCGCCGAGAAGCAGGCTGCAGGGAGACAGAGATCAGCCGCGCGGCTGATCCATGACCTTCTGGCAGGCCTCCTGGGTCTTCTGCAGACCAGTCGCGAAGTCAACCTCGCCGTAGAACATTGGAAAGGCGTTATTCTCGAAGGCCGTCTCAAGCTCGGTGTAGCGCAGGTTGTCCGGGATCGGGAATGGCCCCTTGCTCTTCCCATCGGAGATCCAGTCCGCCACGCGCTTGAAGATGTCGGTCTCCTTATTCGCCTCGGGATCCCGCCAGACCGAGATGCGGGCAGGGACCTGGCCGTCCTTCATCAGGGCGTAGAGAGCAGTATCGCGCGAAGTCAGGTACAGGATCAGATCGTAGGCCTGCTCCGGAAACTTGCTTTTGATGTAGATGCTCCAGAGCGCCGCGAAACTGTCGTAGCCTCGCAGGCCCTCTGGCCCGGTCGGGCCGAGGACAACCCCCCACTTGAACTTATTCCCGATCTGCTTGATCGTGGACTTTACCGAGACCGCGTTCGTGCAGGTACTCGCCACCTTACCGCTCGGGAAGATCTGCTCCTGGCTCATCATGGCCCGGGGCGGCGCCACCTTCAGCTTGGTCCGCAGCTCGGTCACCCACTGCGCGATCTGGCGATTCAGCGGGTCCGTTCCGAACAGGAACTTCTTCCCGTCGTCGGACATAACATCTCCGCCGTAGTCGCGGACCAGGTCGCCAAAGTCGTAATAGGTTCCTGGCCAGAGGTCCGTTCCATAGACCCCCTTGGCGCTGTCAGTCATCTTGGCCGCCCACTCGGTGAACTGGTCGTGGGTCCAGGAATCTGTGGGCTCGTTGACCCCTTTCTGCTGGACCATATCCTTGTTGTACATGACGACGTTAATATTGCCGGGATTCCACTCGTAGGGCAGGCCGTACAGCTTCCCTTCGAAGGTACCTCCGGTGATCGCCGACGGGATGATGTCATCCTTATCGTACGGCTTTGTCTTCACGTAGTCATCGATCGGCCGGAACGCCCCCTTGAAGGCCGTGTAACGGATCCACTTATTGCCGCTGAAGACCACATCCTGCATCGTTCCGGTTGCCAGCTCGGTGAGCTGTTTGGTGTTCATATCGGCATAGGCGATATCGTCCACACGCAGCCGAACACCATTCTTATCTGCCCACTCCTGCGCCTTGGTCTTCATCCAGGGGCGGTCCGGGTAAACCGAGATGGACAGGCTCACGTTGCCGCTTGCAGGATTCGCCTGCGCCGCCGGCGCGCTGGTCGCTGCCGCGGTTGGCGCACTCGCCGAGCCGCCAGATGGAGCAGCCGTCCCGCTTCCACCTGTAGAGCCTCCGCCGCAGGCCGCGAGGACTGGCGTGACTACCGCGAACAGACCGATCGCCTTCAGCACGTGACGCCGGGTTACCACCTGATCTGCCATGGAAGCCTCCTCCTTGACATCAGCTACGGACATCAGCTACGGATCTTGGCCACGCCGTTAAATC
>JADGGD010000205.1 GCA_019690095.1 Chloroflexota bacterium | reverse complement strand
ACGAGCTCTCCGCCCCCGCCATACAACTTCTCGCAGCTCCCGCCGATCCGCAGTCGGCGGCCCCTCTGGGACCTCAAGCACCCCGATTCCCCTGATCCGCGCTGACGCTCCCCACACGGGACCGGGCCAGGAGCACCCCGGCCGCAGTCGCAAGGGGGACGCTCAGTGCGAGACACCGGACAGCTTCATGAGGTCTTGAAGGCGCGCATTCAGCTCGCGGGCCGTCCGGGCTTCCTGCGCCGCGAGGTCATGGGTTTCGGCCTCGTCGACATCCAGGCGGTAGAGCTGGAGCTGACCGTTGGCATTGTTCCGAATGAGCTTCCACTTTCCCCAGGTCAGGACCGAGACGAACGCCTCATCGGCCATCTCGGTGAAGGCAGCGCGGGTGTCATCCACCTTGCCCGACAGGATCGGCAGCATCGAGGTTCCCTGTACCGGCTTTGCCGCCGAGATGCCAGTGAGATCCAGCAAGGTCGGCATGATATCGATCAGCTGGACCGGCGTCTCCACGACCGCCCCGGTCGGGAGCCGCGGCGGGTAGCGCAGGATGAGAGGAACCCGGATCTCGCTCTGGTAGACCTTCAGGCCGTGGGTCCAGTCATCATGCTCGCCGAAGCTTTCACCGTGGTCGCCCGTGATCACCAGGATGGTATTGTCAAGCCAGCCGCGGCGCGTCAGGTAGTCCACCAGCCTTCCCAGCTGAGTATCGGTAAACGCGATCTCGCCCTGGTAGAGCTCTTCGAGCCGTGCCCGATCAGCCGGGGAGGGGACGATCTGATTATCGACGATCTTATGAATAGTATCGACCGATCCATCGATTGAGCCGTGGTAGTCGAGCCCAAAGAGATGATCAAAGCCGCGCGGCGGGGCATAGGGGTAGTGCGGATCAAAGTAGTGGACCCAGAGGAAAAAGGGATCGGACCCATCCTGGGCATCGAGCCATTTGAACACGGCCGCGTTTGTTACGTCAGCACGCCCATCGAGCGACTCCTCGATATGCTCGCTCGAGCCAAGCACCAGATCGGCTGTCTTCAGAATCGGGAGGGCCGCCTTGATCTGACGATACGTCGCGGCCAGGCTTTCCAGCCGGGGATCCGAGAAGATCACCGAGCGATTCAGGACATACCCCTCGTAGGTCTGAAAGCCCTGATCCAGCCCACAGAACTGCTCGTCCAGGCTGACCCAGCTGTAGATGCCAGCCGTGCGGTAGCCTGCATCGGCAAAGACACTCGCCAGTGTCTGGCTCCCCGGCGGAAGCTTGTCGACCATGTGGACCTTCACGCCGTTGGTGCTCGGATAGAGGCCGGTCATCAGCGCGGCGTGTGATGCGTTGGTCTGGGGAAGCTGGCAGATCGCCTGCTCAAAACGGACCCCCTCCCGTGCCAAGCGATCAAGGACCGGCGTGTGAGCACGGGCGTAGCCATAGCATCCGAGGCGGTCCGCCCGCAATGTATCGATCGTGACCAGGAGCACGTGCGGCTGGGATGGACGCCCGGGCGTCGGAAGCGGCACGCTCGCTGGTGCGGCCTTCGCTCCAGCCGCGGCGGCAGTCCCCGATCCTGGCGTCGGTCCCGCAGGCTGTCTTCTCAGCGGGGATCTTCCCTCCCGCACGGTCGGCGTTGCCGGCACATTCAGCGGCGGCCCCGAGCAGGCCGCTGCGCCCAGCAGCGCGGCGAGTGTCCCTACCCCCACCCCGCCGCACCACCGGAGCAGGGCACGGCGGCTGAAGGGAGGGAATGCCGCCAGAGGGCCGTTCTGGGGAAGGGCATCATCCGCAGGAGAGCGTTGCCTGACAGTCATAGCGCCTCGATGTCCGGGTCACCGGGGGCCACGGCCCGCGGGCGTGTCGGGCCGCGCCTCGGCGAGGTAGTGAGAATACCAGGCGAGAATAACTCGCGGATACCCGTGCGCAACCGCGTGCACCACACACGGTCACCAGCACGGGCACACACTCCGGGAGGGGAGTGCGAGACTCGCCTCCCGTCCCGGAGCCTGGTACTCGTGGTCTATTCGTAGCGCAGGGCCTCGATCGGGTCGAGTTGGGCCGCCTTGCGCGCCGGGTAGTAGCCGAAGAATACTCCCACCAGCGCCGCGAAGCTGAAGGAGAGCAGGATCGCCTGCGGGGTGACGATCGTTTCCCAGCCCGCGATTCGGCTCAACCCCACAGAGCCCCCGATCCCGATGAGGATGCCCACGATGCCGCCCACCACGCTGAGCAGCACCGCCTCGATCAGGAACTGCGACAGGATATTCGCCCCCCGCGCGCCGACAGCCATGCGAATGCCAATCTCCCGCGTTCGCTCGGTCACCGAGACTAGCATGATGTTCATAATACCGATCCCCCCGACAACGAGCGAGACCGCCGCGACGCCAGCAAGCAGGTAGGTAAAGGTATTGCTGGCCTGCTGTGCCGTGTCGATGATCTGGTTGTTGTTCCGCACGCGGAAGTCATCTTGCTGATTCGGTCGAATGTGGTGCCGCGTCCGGAGAAGGTCAGTGATCGCCTGCTGAACGGCATCGATCTGGTCGCTCTGGGCAACCTGGACGTAGATGCTGTTCACGAAGGGGCGGTGGAAGAGGCGAATCTGGGCTGTCTCGTACGGCATCAGGATGATATCATCCTGATCTTCAAAGCCGTTGCTCCCCTTGGGAGCCAGCACCCCCTTGACCGTGAACGGCACGTTCCGGATCAAGATCTTCTGCCCCACCGGATCCGTTGTGGGGAAGAGATTGTGTGCGACGGTTTGCCCGATCACGCAAACCAGGGCCGCAGAGCTTTCGTCGCCCTCATCGAAGGCCTGCCCTTCGGCGATTTGCCAATCCTGCAGTGTGAAGATCGAGGGATAGCCGCCCTGAATCTGGGTGCTCCAGTTCTGATCGCCCGCGACGACCTGCGTGCCGCCCGCGTTCAGAATCGGGCTCACCGCAACCACGCCCGGTATCTGCGCGAGGATGGCCTGGGCATCACTCTCATTGAGCGAGGGCAGAGCGCCATTTCCGGTCCGCACCCCGCCGATGTTGCCCGAGCCGGGCATGATCACCAGCATATTCGTTC
Source organism: Chloroflexota bacterium (assembly GCA_019690095.1). Taxonomy (GTDB): domain Bacteria; phylum Chloroflexota; class UBA6077; order FW602-bin22; family CADDYW01; genus JADGGD01. The sequence goes on along the minus strand of JADGGD010000205.1, from coordinate 2,247 downwards.
CCAGACGCGCGAGGCGTTCCTGGACGGATTGGCGAGCGCCCTCACCCAGAGCGATCATCACGATGACCGCCGAGACACCGATGATAATCCCCAGGGTGGTAAGGAAGGCGCGGAGCTTGTTCGCCTGGAGTGCCTCGATCGCCGAGGAGATGCTCTCTCGCACCGCCATCGAGCCAGTTGCCTCGGCGGGCAGTGGCCCGAGGACGACCTCCCACTCCCGGATGCCGGTCACAACCTCGTCGACCGCGCCGTCGGGTTGGCCGGCGACGACCTGCGGGACCGATTCTACCGTGCTCACGTCACCATCACCTCCGTGTCCTCGGGTGGGAGCTCCGCCAGCGCCATGGCCGCGCTGCGCGGCGCCGGGTTGACCTGGTCCTGGATCACCCGCCCATCACGGAACCGGACAATACGCTTGCAGAATGCCGCGATGTCCGGCTCGTGGGTCACCAGGACAATGGTGATCCGGTGCGCATTCAACTGCTGAAGGATCGCCATCACCTCGATACTCGTCCGGCTGTCGAGGTTGCCGGTGGGCTCATCGGCCAGGATGATCGACGGACCATTGACCAACGCCCGGGCAATGGCCACGCGCTGCTGCTGGCCGCCCGACATCTCCGACGGTCGGTGGAAGGCGCGCTCCTCCAGGCCGACCGCCGCCAGGGCGGCGCGCGCCCGCTCCTCCATGCGCTCGCGGGGAACGCCGGCATAGACCATCGGCAGCATGACATTCCCCAGGGCAGTCATCCGAGGAAGCAAATTGAACCCCTGGAAGACAAACCCCACCTTCCGGTTGCGGACCAGCGCCAGCTCATCTGGCCCGAGATCGGCGACATTGATCCCATCAAGGAGATAGATGCCGCTCGTCGGCCGATCCAGGCAGCCGATCAGGTTCATGAAGGTCGATTTCCCCGACCCCGATGCCCCCATGACCGCGACGAACTCGCCGGGATAGACATCAAGCGTGATGCCGCGGAGCGCGTGCACGACCGTCGCGCCCAGGTAATAGTCCTTGGTCAGGTGCTCGACGTGGATGACCGGCCGAGTCGGCTGGCCATTAATCGAGACCGTACTCATCGTCCAAACCCACCAACGACGACCGGGCCGCCGCCACCCGGACCGCCGGTCCGGGTCTGGCCGGTCGTACGACTGGCCGCGGCACCGGTGGCCCCGATGACCACTGTATCCCCTTCGTTGAGGCCGGAAAGGATCTCAGTCCTGGTCCCATCGGTGATCCCCAGGGTCACTCGGATCGGCACCAGCTGGCCATCCTTCAGCGTCAGCACGATCCCGCGATTCGCCGCAGGCTCCTGTCCCGCCGCACCGGCCTGGCCGCCGGACCGGAAAAAGCCGCCGCCCGGTCCGTTCGTCCCCGCGCTTCCCGTCGGCCGCGCCTGCGCTCGCTGTCCGGTCGGCTGACGCGCGGCCGGGGTTTCACTGCCCCCGGTCTGGCGAGCACTGCCAAAGCCGGTGAAGCTGACCAGACGATCCCGAATCGCCGTCTGGGCAAACGACAGGGCGGTATTCGGGACCACCAGCACACCGTTTCGCCGGTCCGCGATAATCGTCGCTGCCGCAGTCATCCCCGGATAGAGCGTCGCATCCGGCGTCGACTGGATCGAGCAGACCACATTATAGTTCACAACGTTCTGCACCACCGTGCCGACCGGCTGGATGCTCAGCACCTTACCAGTAAAGACCTTGTCCGGGAACGCACTGACACTGAAGGTGACTGGATCCCCCACCTTGACCTTGGCGATATCCGCCTCGTTCACCTGGGTGGTCACGCGGAGGTTGGTCAGATCCACCAGGGTAATCAGGGCACCGGTCGAGCTCGACGACGAGGAAGACGCGGAAGACGACTGCCCACCTCCGACCGGCCCACCGCTCACCTGCTGGCCGACGGTTCCATTGACCTCGGCCACGACCCCATCAAACGGGGCGGTGAGAACTGCCGCGTCGAGATTTGCCTGGGCCTGGTCCACCGCCGCCTGGGCGTTGATGACCTGCGCCTTGGCCGCCGCAATATCAGCCGGATCAGGTGGAGCGACCGTCTGCTGATAGCTCGCCTCGGCCGCCTTCAGCGCACCCGCGGCCTGGTCCGCCTGGGCCTGGGCATTCTGGACCGTTGCCGTGGCCTGAGCCTGGGCCTGGGCGACCGACGTCTGCGCATTGGCCAGGGCGGCCTGGGCCTGCTTGAGCTGGTTCTGCGCGCTGGTCACCGCGGCCGCCAGCTTGGCCTTATCG
>JADGGD010000204.1 GCA_019690095.1 Chloroflexota bacterium | reverse complement strand
GCCATGGTGCGGCCAGGGCTTCGCCCTGGCCAGGGAGTTCACTTCGCCGCGGATCTCACAGCCACAGTCGAGGAGGTCCGTGAAGACGGCCAGCGTCTCCTGCGCTTCGATCGTTCTGGCGCAGATCTCGACGCGGCCATTCACCGCATCGGCACGCTGCCAATTCCACCGTACATCCGACAGCCCGTTGCCGATCCCTCTGCCTACCAGACCGTTTATGCGCGCGAAGAGGGGTCAGTCGCTGCCCCGACCGCAGGCCTCCACTTCACGCCAGCCCTCCTCGATCGGCTCGCCGGAGCGGGCATCGAGCTGGTATTCCTGACCCTGCACGTCGGGCCCGGGACTTTCCGTCCGGTCAAGACCCCTGATATATCCCATCACCACCTGGATGCGGAGTGGTATCGCCTGAGCCCCGAGGCCGCAGACCGGATCAACCGCGCACGAGATGAGGGACGGCGCATCATCGCCGTCGGTACGACGGTGGTGCGTACCCTGGAGAGCCTGGCCGATGACCAGGGACATGTCGCGCCCAATGAGGGCGAAACTGCGCTGTTCATCCTGCCCGGGCACGTGTTCCGATGCGTCGATGCGATGATCACAAACTTTCACCTCCCGCGCTCGACCCTCATCATGCTCGTCGCCGCATTCGCCGGACGTGAGCGGATCCTGGCGGCTTACCGCGAGGCGATTGCCCTTCGATACCGCTTTTACAGCTTCGGCGATGCAATGTTGATCGAGGACTGATCGCACGGCACTGGCCTTGCAGCGACTCCCCGGTCAGGCACGGCAGCCTCCAATCACGAACACAAGGGGCAGTGCGGCCGGCCAGGCCGGCCAGATCAGCCGCACTGTCTCCACACCGGATATGGGCGTTTTCCTGGAGGATAGATCATGGCCCAACGGCTGAGACAGATGGGCACCGGCCTTACTCACCGCATGAAGATGCCGCTCAACCCTGGCGTCCGCGGCACCGGCAAGCAGTCCCGACGTGAGGATAAGGGCACTGCATGGGCCTCGCTCCACCGCGGTGAAGGAACAGGACATCCGCCCGGTCACGGCCGCGGCGGGAAGACGACCCGCCAGCGGGTAGCGCACCAGACCTGATCGCGCCGACCGGCCCAGATCTTGCGGCGATCAGTGATCACGGCCGGCCGCATGCACCGGCCCGGGTGCGAGTGGCCCAGGTATCCCAGGCGCTTCTCCTCGAAGCCCCAACCGGGCCGGCCGAACAGCGCCTGGACGCTCGTACCTCCGGCCGCCGAACTGTCGAGCGAGAAGGGAATGCGATGTTCAGCCGTACCGATCAGGAGATTATCGGTGCCGTCACTGCGGCGCTGGTCCGGGACGGCCGGGTAAACCTGGCGGATGTCGTCCACATCGGGGCGGAGAAAGGGATCGTTTATCTCAGCGGCACTGTCCGCTCGGCAGGCGAGAAGGATCTTATGACCACCATCGCTCGTGCTCTACCGGGCGTCGCGGGCGTCGAAAACGACCTCACTGTCGCCACTGAGGGCGAGATCACCGATCGCGAGCTGCGCGCGGCTATCGAGGATGCTCTGGCGCACGACCCGGCGCTCCTGCGCCGGGTGGGGTGCATCGTGGATGACGGGATTGCCACCCTGGTCGGACACGTCACCGATGCCGCCCAGGAGGAGAAGGCCACGCAGATCGCGGGCAGTGTCGCCGGTGTTGAGCAGGTCGTGAGTGCGCTTGAGATCGCTGGAATCGTGCCCGATGCCGCCCTCCCCCCGGACGATCCCACGCTCCTTGACGCGCTGGCCGAGCGCCTCGATCGCTCCGGTGTCGTCATTCGAAACCGCGTGCTCCGCGTCGATCACGGCGTGGCTCGCCTAGAGGGGGTGGTGCAAACACCCGCGGAGCGAGAGCGCGCCGGGCTGGCGGCCGCCGCCGTGGCAGGAATCCGCGCGGTCAAGAATTACCTCGTGATCGGTATGTCCGAGGAGAGTCGCAGTCCTGATGAAGCCCTCCTCGCCCGGGTCGTACACGCTATCGCGCGAGACGGGCGCGTCAGCCCGACGGACGTCCACGTCATCGCCCAGGGCGGCAGCGTGACCCTGACCGGAGCAGTCGACAGCATCGAGGACCAGAACACCCTCATCCAGGTTGTGCAGAAGGTGCCCGGCGTTCACCACATCGACTGCCAGGTAGTCATTCGTGACCGGACGAGCACGCGCTCAGATGATAAAGGTGTCCGGGGGAGGCCGCGCCCGTATCGCCGCTGACCGTCGTGAGTTGTGCCGTGATTCTGCCAGCCAGGGAGGGATAGTCCATGCTTCAGGGAGCACCGGTACCCGGCCGCGTACGCCCGACCGCCCGCGACATCTACCGGGCCCAGATCGGGGAAAAGGTCGATTGGATCTTCCCCCCACACAAGTACGAGAAAGGGCTGGATCGCCCCGGTACGCTCGTCTGCTCCCGCTGCCATGCGATCTCCGTGCAGAAGCGCTGGTTCCTTGACGAGCACCGGTACGCGGAACTGCAGACAAGACCAGGGGTGCAGTTCGTGGTCTGCCCGGGCTGTCTACGCATCGAGCGGCAGATATACGACGGAGAGGTGCGCCTGCGCAGTCCTCTCCTGCGCATGCGGCGCACCCAGGCTCTCGGTATGATCCGCAACGCCGAGGACCAGGCCCGCCAGACCAACCCCTTCAGCCGCCTTGCATCGGTCGTCGCGACCGGCGAGGAGATCTACATCCTGACCACGACCCGCTGGCTCGCCGAGCGGATTGGCAAGATCTTCCATAAGGCCTTCAAAGGCGATCTGGAGATCCATCGTCTGCCTGGCGAGCGATTCGTCCGGGTACGCTGGAGCCGATGATGCGCGTTGTCTGCACCGGGAAGAACATGGTCCTCTCAGACGCGCTCGAGCGCTATATGGCGGCGAAGTTCGGTCGCCTCGCCCGCTATCGTCCTGATCTCGACGAGATCGCGGTCGAGCTCACGCCGCAGGCAACGCGCGAAGTCCAGGACCACTACGTCTGCCAGGCTAACCTGATCGCCCGAGGACGGCTGATCCTGCGCGGGGAAGAGCGGGCCGCCGACCCGTACGTGGCAATTGATACGCTGGTGGAAGAGCTGGAGCGAAGCCTCCAGCGACAGCGCGAACGGCGCGAGAGCAGACGTCGGCTGACCGCGGGAGGACATCTGCCGCCCGCTCCCCCGGAGGCATTGGCCGGGCCATCTGTGCTCGATACGATTCTCGATGACTTCGGCGTGGATCCTGCGGTGAGCGGCCTCCTGCGGGCCCACGGCATCACGACCCTCGAGCAGATTCGGGCCCTGGTCGACGATGACCGCCTGGCCCAGCGCCTCGGACCGGGCCACGAGCAGGCAGTGCGCGATCTCACCCAGGTGATCGAGAAACTTCGCCTCTGAGATTACCCGGCCAGGAGAACCAGGGAACGATCTGCCCGCTAGCCAGCAGGCAAACGACGGCCCCTACCGACCGGTCTGCCTGCGGTGGATCGGCGTCGGTGCTCGGCGCGGTCGGGCGGCCGGCCGAACCGGGGTAGTGATCGCCGGAGGCGTCTCGGTCAGGGTCGGGATCCGCGTCGCGCTCCGAGCCGGGGTCTCTGTGCCGGATGGAAGCGGCGGCGCCGTCTGAGCAGGCACCAGGGTTGTCGCCCGCGTGGGCGTTACCCGTGGATGCACCGGCGTCGGGGTTGGCGGCGTGTATGGTACGTAACTCCCGAACCTCTGCACCCCCTGAGCGCTCGACGGTGCATCCGGATCAGACGGCACGGTCAGGGAAAGGTCCGCGTGGTCGGCGCCGATCTCGATCACCAGCCCCCCTGGATCGCCCGGGCCCGGGTCCTCCTTCACGATCGGCAAGGCCAGGCCCAGATCACGATTGAGCTGATGAAGGAGCGGCGCGGCTGCTCCGTCCGTCCGGTCGATCAGTCGGGATTCCGCCCGCGTCGGCCCGCTCACCGGCGGGCCAACCACGTAGCCAAGGCCCGCTAATTCCTGGCTGAGCCGGGCGGCTACGCCCGGCTCGCCCGAGTCATTTTCGACCACCAGGCGTGTCGAAGCCATTGCCACGCCCAGGGCAGGGTCCTCCCAGAGCCGTCGGCTGAAGGCGCGGATGCGCGCCCAGGAGTGATCAGGGGAATCGGGCACGAGCAGATAGGGCGCGTAGGGAACGGGGCCCCAGACAACGTTCCCGGTGGCCTCTTCAAGGTAATTGCTGGTCGTCAGCGCGGTCTGATAGAACCGGACGTTCTTCCAATCAAGCACAAGCTGAGCGATCTGAGCCACCGCCGGGATCGCATAATTGGTATCGACATGGCGGCTGGCAATTGCGAGGAGTTCTGGCAGGTGGACGAGTGCCCCAGGCTGCAGCAACCGCTCCTTGAACGCCTCCATGATCAGGCGCTGACGGCGTGAGCGCGCGAAATCGCTCCCTTCGGATGGGTTATCCAGCGTCTCCCGGGCGCGCGCGAACTCGATCGCGCGCTCGCCGTCCATATGCTGGAGCCCCTTAACGAATCGCACCACCGTCCAGCGGGGATCAACCGATGGATCGTCATTCATCGGATAGCGGGCAGTGAACGAGTCCGGCACGTCCACGTCGATCCCCCCGACAGCATTGATCATCTGCCGAAATCCATCGAAATCCAGGGCAAGATAGTACGAGATCGGAATATCCAGCAGATGCTGGACCGTCGTCATGGCAAACGTGCCCGCACCGTGGTCGCCGGTATAGATCGCCAGACGATCGGTATAGGCGGTGGGATCCCTGGCGTAGGCGTAGGCGGTGTTGATCTTGTCGTAGATAACGCTCCGACCATCGAAGGACAGCGGGACCCAGGTATCGCGCGGGATCGAGAGCAGGGTGAGGATCTTCTGCCCCGGATCCACGATGACCACCATAATCGAGTCGGTGAGGTAGGCTCCCTCGTGATTCCCTCCGCCGTAGCCCAGCAAAAGGAATGCATAGCGCTGGTCAGCAGCGGGGCCCGGTGACGGCGAGGCACTCGGGGCCGGGGTCACCGTATCCGGCCCGGGCACGGCCGTTCCAGGCGGGGGCACTGTCGGGGAAAAGGTCGGTGCCGGCAGGGTGGTCTGCCCAGCCGGTGGCCGCGGCGGCGCGACCAGATCGCGAACAAGCAGGTGGGCCGGTGTGAGCAGGTAGAACGGGACCAGTCCGAGCGCGTACACCAGGAGGCCGAGCACGGCCGAGCGAAGCACCCGGTCATTCCGGATACCCGACCCGCGCGCACGTTGTCGAGGACGAAACACGCCGGGGTCGGGCCTCCAGTTCGCAAGCTTGGACCGGCTAACCGGACCGCGTCC
>JADGGD010000203.1 GCA_019690095.1 Chloroflexota bacterium | reverse complement strand
CCTGGCCACGAAGGCGCTGCACGAGACCCTTCGCAGCGTCCCCGGGACCTGCGAACCGACACACAGGCAGGGTCACGATCGGCTCCCTCCCGCTCCCACAACCCAGTTCCCCGTTGACGCCCTCGAGTCTCGTCCTGCAACCGCTGCCGACGTGCGCGCGCGGCTGCACCAGGGCCTGGGAGCGCCCCGCGGGGGTGCTCCCACCCGGAGGGATACCTTGGCACTGCCGCGAATCCTTGGTTGTGGCCATCGAACGGCTCTCCGACCTCCGACCCAAGGCGGTTGTCCGGGGCGTGGTGCCGGAAGGCACCGTCACCGTCGTCGACGTGCACTGGCTAGCGTCGGAGGTTATCGAACTCACCTACAAGGACGCTGCCGGCCGGGTCGACAACGTGCTGCTTTTTGCGAATGACGCGAGTCGGCTCGACATCGTCCAAGAGGGGCGCCCCTGGAGCTTCGACGGGGACGGCCGGCTGTTCCGCCTGGTGGCCGAAGCCCAACGCATCCGTTTGGCGCACCTTTTCGACCCGGTCCTGGCGGTGCATACCTCGCTGGTCGAGCCGCTGCCCCACCAGATCACTGCGGTCTACGAGTCGATGCTACCACGCCAGCCGCTGCGCTTTCTCCTGGCGGATGACCCCGGCGCCGGCAAGACGATCATGACGGGCCTTTACATCCGCGAACTCATGGCCCGTGGCGACCTCGAACGCTGCCTCATCGTCGCGCCGGGAAACCTCGTCGAGCAGTGGCAGGACGAGCTGTACCAGCGGTTCCAGCTGCCTTTCGAGATCCTCACCCAGGATGGCCTGAACGCCACACGTACGGGCAACTGGTTCCTCGAGCACCACCTGGTCATCGCCCGACTGGACAAACTCGCTCGGGACGAGGTGGTCCAGGCGAAACTGGCCGTGCCCGAGGGCCGCTGGGACCTCGTCGTCGTGGACGAGGCACACAAGATGTCGGCCAGCTTCTTCGGCGGCGAGGTCCGTTACACGAAGCGCTACCGGCTCGGCCAGCTGCTCGGCGGGATCGCGCGGCACTTCCTCCTCCTCACCGCGACCCCGCACAACGGCAAGGAGGAGGACTTCCAGCTGTTCCTGGCCCTGCTCGATGCGGACCGCTTCGAGGGACGCTTCCGGGACGGCGTGCACGTCGTGGACGTGTCCGACCTCATGCGGCGCATGGTCAAGGAGCGGCTCGTGAAGTTCGACGGCACGCCGCTCTTTCCGGAGCGGGTCGCCTACACCGTGCCCTACCGGCTGTCGGACGTCGAGATTCGGCTCTACAAGGAGGTCACGGAGTACGTCCGCGAGGAGTTCAACCGCGCCGAGGCGCTTCCCGACGACCGGCGCGCCGGCACCGTCGGCTTCGCGCTCACCATCCTGCAACGCCGGCTGGCATCGTCTCCAGAGGCCATCTACCAGTCGCTGCGCCGCCGTCGGGAGCGGCTCGAGAGCCGGCTGCGCGAGCTGGAGCTCCTCCAGCGTGGCGCCATCGCCGCAGCGCTGAGTTCGCCTGCCCACTTCCCTGACACAGAGGATCTCGAGGACCTGGAAGACTCGCCGGAAGATGAGGTTGCGCGACTGGAGGAGGAAGTCCTCGACCAGGCCACGGCGGCCCGGACCATCCAGGAACTCCAGGCCGAGATCGGCACGCTGCGGCAGCTCGAGGACCTGGCCGGGGAGGTGCGGCGCAGCGGCGAGGATCGCAAGTGGCGCGAACTGGCCCAGCTGCTTTCCGCCATTTTCGCACCCACCCCCGAAGCGGGCGGCCTTCCGCCAGGCGTCCGGCCGGAGGGCCGCGACGGGGCCGGAGCGGGCGGCTTCGAGTCCTCTCCCCGGCAGAAGCTCGTGATCTTCACCGAGCACCGCGACACGCTCCACTACTTGGCGGGGCGCATCCGCACCATGTTGGGGCGGGAGCGCGCAGTGGTCGCCATCCACGGCAGCATGGGACGAGAGGAGCGCCGCAAGGCGCAGGAGGCATTCCTGCACGACCCCGAGGTGCGGGTGCTCGTCGCCACCGACGCGGCCGGCGAAGGCATCAACCTGCAGCGCGCGCACCTGATGGTGAACTACGACCTGCCCTGGAACCCGAACCGGATCGAGCAGCGCTTCGGCCGCATCCACCGCATCGGGCAGACGGAGGTCTGCCACCTGTGGAACCTGGTGGCGGTGGAGACGCGGGAGGGCGACGTGTACCGGACGCTGCTCGAGAAACTGGAGCAGGCGCGGAAAGCCCTGGGCGGGCAGGTATTCGACGTCCTCGGCAAGCTTCAGTTCGAGGGCCGGCCGCTCCGCGATCTGATGGTCGAGGCCATCCGCTACGGCGAGCGCCCGGAGGTGCGGGCCCGCCTCAACCAGGCCATTGCGGACGCCTTCGACAAGGAGCACCTGCAGGGTCTCTTGGAGGAGCGGGGGCTCGTCCACGACGTGCTCGACGCGAGCCGCCTGCAGCACATCCGCGAGGAGATGCAGCGGGCCGAGGCGCTCCGCCTCCAGCCTCATTACGTCGAGTCCTTCTTCCTCGAGGCCTTCCGGCAGCTGGGCGGCAGCGCGAAGCAACGGGAACCGCGCCGGTACGAGGTGACCCACGTCCCCGCGCTCGTGCGCCAGCGCGACCGTTTGATCGGCGTCGGCGAACCGGTGCTGCCCCAATACGAGCGCATCACCTTCGAGAAGTCGCTGATCGCGCCTCCCGGCCAGCCCCTGGCGGCGTTCGTCGCCCCGGGCCACCCCCTCCTGGCCGCCACCATCGACCTGATCCTCGAACGGTACGGGGACCTGCTCCGCCGGGGCACGGTGCTGGTGGATGAAGGCGACGCCGGGGACATGCCCCGGGTGCTGCTGTCGCTTGAGCACGCCATCACCGACGCCCGCTTCACCCCCACGGGCCAGCGGCGGGTGATCTCCCGCCGTGTGCTGTATGTGGAGGTAGACCGCGACGGTGCGACGCGCCACCTGCACCATGCCCCGTACCTTGATTACCGGCCCCTGGGGCCCGACGAGCCCGACATCGAGACCATCCTGGCCCGCCCTGAGTTCGCGTGGATCTCGGCGGAGCTTGAGGAGCGCGCGCTGTCCCATGCCGTCGAGCGGATGGTGCCGGAGCACCTGGCCGAGGTGCGGGATCGGCGACTCCGGTGGATCGAGAAGACCAGGGCCGCGGTCAAGGATCGCCTCACGAAGGAGATCGCGTACTGGGACCACCGCGCGGAGGACCTCCGGCTGCAGGAGGAAGCCGGCCGTCCGAACGCGCGCCTGAACTCGCAGGAGGCGCGCCGGCGGGCCGACGAGTTGGCAGCGAGGCTAGAGCGGCGCATGGCCGAGCTGGAGCAGGAGGCCCAGATCGTGGCTCTGCCGCCGGTCGTGCTCGGCGGACTGGTGGTGATCCCGGCGGGGCTGCTGGCCAAGATCGCCGGGCAGCCGGCACCGGACCCACAACGGGTCGAGGATACGCAGCGCACAGCCGCCCTGGCGCGGGCGATCGTCATGGAGGTGGAACGGCGGCTGGGTTACGAGCCCGTCGATCGGGAGGCGGAACGGCTCGGCTACGACATCGAGAGCCGCGATCCCCGGACCGGCCGGCTGCGCTTCATCGAGGTGAAGGGCCGCGTCCACGGCGCGGACACCATCACCGTCACCCGGAACGAGGTGCTGACCTCGCTGAACAAGCCGGACGACTACATCCTGGCCATCGTGGAGTTCCTCGACGGCGACGGGCATCGCGTTCACTACGTGCGGCGGCCGTTCCGGCGAGAGCCAGACTTCGGGGTGACGAGCGTGAATTATGATTTCGGCGAACTGCTGGCGAGAGGTGAGGCTCCGTATTGAAGCCGAGCCGCAGCGGACTTGAGATGATAGCATCGCTCGGCCCTATGGCACGCTGCCCCTCCCAAGTGGGGCCGAACTTGCTTTGGCAGGTCCTTACTGGGTCGGTGCTGCAGAACTGCTGAGGGAAAGGAGAGCCACGTGGAACCAATCTACGTTCGCCAGCGTCTCCGCCCATCGCGATATGCGTTTCTCGTTAACGAGGGAGACTTTGACGCTGCTCTCAGGGCGGTTTCAGTAAATACGGCCCTATGGGGCGGAATCTATAACCCCATCGTCCCTCTTACACCGGTCGACATCCGGGATGTCCTACTGAAGGAATTCGATCCAGATCTGCTCGTGAATCTCACCGGCGCCGACCTCCCGTCAGACCTGGCCGCACGATACGAGTACCGGATCGTTTCGGCCGACGCTCTCATCAGGTCGGATGATCGCACCAACAGGCGGGAGCTTGGACTTGGCTTCCACATCCGGCCCCTTCTCCGCCACGTGTACGAGACCGAGGTCCGGTTCTCCGCAGGACCCACCCGCGCGGCCATGATTGAACCGCAGAACGCTCCTGGTTGGCCGGAGTTTGTCGCTTTTGTCTACGGGTCGTTCCGCTGGCTTCCCGACCTGGATGTGAACTTCGGTAAGATCTTCCAGCGTGCGCTTCGCGCCCGGAACGTCGAGCTCTCCGAGTTGACTGTTCCTCCAGACCATGAGAGCCTTCTCTCACCCCTCGATTTTACCGGCCTGGGGCTGCGGCTTTTTGGCGATCGGTTTGGTCTCTCGAGCCACGTCATCTTCATCGGTGACCACCGTAATCTAGCGGACCTTATAGAGTTCTGGAACATCCGAGCCACAGGACGCTTTGTGGTTTTTACACCGATTGCGTGCTATCGCAATTTTGCGCCCGTGATCCGTCACGCCGCAGAGATGGGGCGGCATCCTGTCTACCGAGGAGTGCAGAACGACGTGGAGCTGCACCAGGGTCCAGCCGTGGCCGCTGAAGTGTTTGACGCGGTCTGCGACTGGATTGCCACCCTGGGTTTCGGCCAGCTTCCTCGACATCACCGATTCCCCCGGCTTGCGTCGCAGACGGAGTACGGTGGCTACAGCGATATTGCCGAAGTTCAGGCCGTGGAAGGCGAAGACATATCCCTTCTTTATAACGGACAGATGACACCCATCAAGATGATCTCACCACCGTATGTGGACGATCCTATCGAGTTTCTCGGTCGCCTCGCGTGGTCGGTGGAGCTGACGTTCATCGGCGGGTCATCTGACCTCGATGTAATGCTTGCGCTTCCTCGGGAGCCGGTGATTGAGCGTCTTACGCACCGCTACGTCACCGCCTTGCCTGGTGAGGTACGGATTGGCAGACGCGGGCTGGTCATTCAACGGGATGGGATCAGCTCAACAGTTGGAGTTACCCCTATCCCCTCGCAGGAAGTCATTCATGCACTATTTCGGCAGGCGGGGATGGAGCCTGAACCGAGCGGGCCAGGACAGTACGC
>JADGGD010000202.1 GCA_019690095.1 Chloroflexota bacterium | reverse complement strand
CGCTCGGCCCTCCTGCACGGCCGCGAGGCGACGCTCTTCGCCGGCTGCGGGATCGTGGCCGACTCGGACGCCGAGCTGGAGTACGCCGAGGTGGGCCTGAAGCTACGGCCGCTTCTCGCGGCGCTCGAGGGGAGCACCCGATGACCACCGCGGCGGGGAACGCAACCGTCGGCCCCCGCGCCCTCGGGAGCTTCGTCGCGGCGCTAGTCGACGAGCTGGCCCGGGCGGGCATCCGGCACGTCTGCGCCTGCCCGGGCTCGCGCTCGACCCCGCTGGTCCTGGCGGCGGCGCGCCATCCGGCGGTGCGCCTCTGGATGCACCTTGACGAGCGATCGGCCGCCTTCTTCGGCCTGGGCCTGGCCAAGGCCCGGCGCGAGCCGGTTGCCCTGCTCTGCACCTCCGGCACCGCCGCGGCCAACTTCCTGCCTGCGGTGGTCGAGGCATTCCACGCGCGCGTCCCCCTGGTCGTCCTCACCGCCGACCGCCCGCACGAACTGCGCGACCGCGGCGCGCCCCAGACGATCGACCAGCTGCGCCTCTACGGCACACACGTGAAGTGGTTCGCAGACCTGCCGGAGCCGGATGATCAGCCGATCCTCCTGCGCTACGTCCGATCGGTCGCCAGTCGGGCGGTCGCCGCAGCGCGCGCGTGCCCGGCCGGTCCGGTCCACCTGAACTGCCCGTTCCGCGAACCACTCGCGCCGATCTGGCCGAGCGATCCGCCTGACGGCCTGCCATCGGGCGGCTTTACCACGGCCGAGGCCCCCCGCGTGCCGGACCCGACGGCCGTTGAGGCGCTCGCCCGTGATCTCGCCGCCGCGCCGCGCGGCCTGATCGTCTGCGGCCCGCTGGATGCCCCGGCCCTTGCGCCCGCGGCGGCCGAGCTCGCCGCCGCCCTCGGCTACCCGATCCTGGCCGACCCTCTGTCCGGGGTCCGCTGCGGCCCGCACGACCGCTCGCTGGTGCTCGACTGCTACGACGCCCTGCTCCGCCAGCCTGCCCTGGCCGAGCGGCTGGCGCCGGAGGTGGTGATCCGCTTCGGCGCCCTCCCGACGGCCAAGTCGGTTGCCCTCTTCCTCCAGGCCCATCCCTGCCGCCAGATCGTCGTGGACAGCGGCGGCGGCTGGAATGATCCCCTGCTCACTGCAACCGACGTCCTGCACGCGGACGAGGTCGCCCTTTGCCGCGCGCTGGCCCGAGCCGTCCGCGCACGGGGCGGGGAGCCCGGGGCGGAGTGGGCGCAAACGTGGTGTGCGGCCGACCGGTGCGCCCGGCGCGCCCTCGATACCTGCCTCGCCGGGATCGCCGAGCCGTTCGAGGGGAAGGTCTTCAGCGAGCTGGCCGCTCTCCTCCCCGACCGGGCCGTCCTCTATGCGGGCAACAGCATGCCGGTGCGCGACCTGGACAGCTTCTTTCCGGGGAGCGCGCGGCAGGTCCGCTTCCTCGCCAACCGGGGCGCCAACGGGATCGACGGGGTGGTCTCGAGCGCACTGGGCGCAAGCGCGGGCACGACCGATCCAGTCGTCCTGGTGATCGGCGACCTCTCGTTCTACCACGACCTGAACGGTCTGCTGGCAGCCCGCCTCCACGGCCTGCGCGCGACGATCATACTCCTCAACAACGACGGGGGCGGCATCTTCTCTTTCCTGCCGCCGGCCGGCGACCCCTCAGACTTCGAGCGGCTTTTCGGCACACCCCACGGGCTCGACTTCCGCCCGGCGGTCGAGATGTACGGCGGGCATTATGTCCGCTTCACCACCTGGGAGGCGTTCCGGGAGAGCGTTCGCACCGCACTCGCTGGGCCCGGGCTGACGGTGATCGAGGTGCCTACTGACCGTGCGCGGAATGTGGCACTCCACCGCGCGGCCTGGCAGGCCGCAGCGGCCGCGCTGGACGCCCGGGCGGCGCAAACGGGGTGAGGGATATGGCCGCCGCGCGCCACGAGCGCCTCCTTGTTCGCAGCTGTACCTACCACGTCACCCTCGCCGGCAGTGGGCCGCCGCTTCTCCTGCTCCACGGCTTCACCGGCAGCGCCGAGACCTGGGAGCCCTTCATTCCGACCTGGGGTGCCCATTCCACCCTCATCGCGGTGGATCTGCTCGGCCACGGCCGGAGCGACTGCCCGCCGGACCCGACGCGCTACCGAATCGACCAGTGCGCGGCGGACCTGCTTGGCCTGCTCGATCAGCTCGGCATCGCCCGAACCGACCTCCTCGGCTACTCGATGGGCGGGCGGGTCGCCCTGCACCTCGCAGTCGCGGCCCCGGATCGGATCGGTGCGCTGGTGCTGGAGAGCAGCTCGCCCGGCCTGGCCAGCCCGGCGGAGCGCGCGGCGCGGGTGCAGTCCGACGAGGCGCTGGCCACCCTGCTCGAGCGCGAAGGGATCGCGGCGTTCGTCGCCCGGTGGGAGGCGCTCCCCCTTTTCGCCAGCCAGCGCCGTCTGCCCGCGGCGGTGCGCGACGGGCTCCGCCACCAGCGCCTCCAGAACCACCCGCTCGGCCTGGCGAACAGCCTCCGGGGCCTGGGAGCGGGCGTGATGGAGCCGCTGTACGACCGGCTCGGCGCGGTGCGGGCGCCCACCCTGCTCGTGGTCGGGGCACTCGACGAGCGGTACCGGGCGCTGGGCGAGGAGGTTGCCGGCCGCCTCCCGCAGGCGCGGCTGGTGGTTATCCCGGAGGCCGGGCACACCGTCCACCTGGAGCAGCCGGCGGCGTTCGGGCGGGTGGTGAGCGAGTTCCTGGCATCCTGCCGCGGCGGGAGCGAACCCGCTGGCGGCGCGGAATCGCGCGCACCGGCGCGCATATGAGTTCGTGATGCGCGAGTGTATGGAGGAGATGCGTCATGCCCTATCCGTGGCGCAAGGTCGCCGAGTACGAGGACATCATCTACGAGCACTATGACGGCATCGCCCGGATCACGATCAACCGGCCGGAGGTGCACAACGCCTTCCGGCCCAAGACCGTCGCCGAGATGCTGGACGCCTTCAACCACGCCCACGAGGACCGGTCGATCGGCGTGGTGCTCCTGACCGGCGCGGGGACGCGGGCCTTCTGCTCAGGCGGGGATCAGCGGGTCCGGGGCGAGGGCGGCTACGTTGGCGATGACGGCGTGCCGCGTCTGAACGTCCTGGACCTCCAGGTGAAGATCCGGACCATCCCGAAGCCGGTGATCGCCGTGGTGGCTGGCTACGCAATCGGCGGCGGCCACGTCCTCCACCTGGTCTGCGACCTGACCATCGCCGCCGAGAACGCCATCTTCGGCCAGGCCGGCCCGCGGGTCGGCAGCTTCGACGCAGGCTACGGCGCGGCCTACCTGGCCCGGGTGGTGGGCCAGAAGAAGGCGCGGGAGATCTGGTACCTCTGCCGCACCTACACCGCCCAGGAGGCCCTGGCGATGGGGCTGGTCAACGCGGTCGTGCCGCTCGAGCGGCTGGAGGATGAGGCAGTCCAGTGGGCCCGCGAGATCCTCGAGAAGAGCCCAACAGCGATCCGCTTCCTGAAGGCCGCCTTCAACGCCGATACCGACGGCATGGCCGGCCTCCAGCGGCTGGCCGGGGATGCCACCCTGCTCTTCTACCTGACTGATGAGGCAAAGGAAGGGCGGAACGCATTCCTGGAGAAGCGGAAGCCCGACTTCTCGAAGTTCCCCCGGTTCCCGTAGGAGCGGTCAATGGCCGAGAGCAGGGCAGTCCCCCGGTGGGGGGCCTGGACGATCTGGATCGCGGCGGCGCGGCCGGCAACCCTGCCGGCGGCGGTGGTGCCGGTCATCGTCGGCACCGCGGCCTGCCGCGGCCTGCCCCGGCCCCTGGCGTTCCTGGCCGCGCTCGCCGCGTCGCTCCTGATCCAGATCGGAACGAACTTCGCCAACGACCTGTTCGACTACCTCAAGGGAGCAGACACCCCTGCGCGCCTCGGCCCCCGGCGGATCACCCAGGCCGGCCTCGCCTCGCCCGCCGCAGTGGCCCGGGCAACGGCCCTGGCCTTCGGGGCGGCGGCTCTCCTGGGGATCTACCTCGCCCGCGTCAGCGGCTGGCCGATCATCGCCATCGGGACGCTGGCCATCCTCTGCAGCCTCGCCTACTCCGGCGGCCCCTGGCCCCTCGGCTACCACGGCCTCGGCGACCTCGCGGTCTTCCTGTTCTTCGGCCTGGTCGCCGTTGTCGGGAGCGCATATGTCCAGACCAGCACGATCATCCCGCGGGCCGCCGCCGCCGCGGTACCGGTCGGCTTCCTGGTCACGGCGATCCTGGTGGTGAACAACCTCCGCGATATCGACACCGACCGTGCGGCCGGCAAGCGAACACTCGCGGTGCGGCTGGGCCGGGCCGGCACCCGCCTGGAGTACGCCGCGCTGGTAGTGGGTGCCCTGGCAGCGCCGCTGGCCCTGCGCGCCGCCGGGATGGTCGGGGCGTGGTTCTGGCTCCCCTGGCTCGCCGCACCGCTCGCCGCGGCGCTCGTCCGCACCATCGCGCACGCGACCGACGGACCCACCCTGAACCGGGCACTCAAGCGGACCGGTCAGCTCCACCTGCTGTTCGGCCTGCTCTTCGCAGCAAGCCTGGCCGCCTGATCGGTCGGAGAGCGAGCACGGCGCGGAGGGTCAGGATGAGAATTCGCGCGCTCCGGTGGCATCGGTTCCGGGTGCCGCTTACGGCCCCCTTCGAGACCGCCCACGGCGCGCTGACCGTGCGCGCAGGCCTGCTCGTGCGGCTGGAGGACGACGCCGGCGCAGTGGGGTGGGGTGAGGTTGCCCCGCTCCCCGCCATCCACGGCGCGGACCTCCCGGAGGCCGAAGGGATCCTGGCGCGCTGGGCGGCGGAGCTGATCGGCGCGCCGCTGACCCGACTGGAGCGCGAGCTGGCCGCAGGGAGACCGGAGGGGCCCGGCGCGGCGGCGGTGCGGGCCGGCCTGGATATCGCCCTGCTGGACCTGCAGGCGCGTGCGGACGGTGTGCCGGCCGCCGCCCTGCTCGGCGGGGCACGTCGAACGGCAGTGCCGGTGACCGCTACCATCGCGGTCGCCGATCCGGCCGCGGCGGCGCAGCGGGCCCGGGAGGCGGCGGCCCGCGGCTTCCAGCACATCAAGCTGAAGGTCGGGCATCTCCCCGCGGTCGAGGCCGAGATCGAACGGGTGGCGGCGGTGCGCGCGGCGATCGGCCCGGCGGTGACCCTGCGGCTCGACGCGAACGGTGCCTGGTCAGCAGACACGGCGGTTCGGGTCCTCCGCGCGCTCGCGCGCTTCGCGCCGGAGCTGATCGAGCAGCCGGTGCCGCCGGACGACCTGGACGGCCTGGCACGGGTTCGCCGTGCCGCAGGCGTGCCCGTTGCCGCCGA
>JADGGD010000201.1 GCA_019690095.1 Chloroflexota bacterium | reverse complement strand
CGCCCGGGTACGCGCGCCTGGCCTGGGGCACAGTCCTCTATCTCCTGGTCGTCGTCTACCTCGGCGCCTACGTGCGCCACGCCGGGATCGAGCTGGCCTGCCGGGGCTGGCCGCTCTGCAACGGCCAGATCATCCCCTCCCTCACCGGGGCGGTGGGAATCGTCTTCGCCCACCGCGTCGCCGCCCTCGGTGCGGTAGCGCTCCTGATCGGGCTGGCTGTACGATCCTGGCATCTGCGGGCTGTCCGTCCGGACCTGGCCGGCGCCAGCCTGCTCGCCGTCCTCCTCGTCCTTGCTCAGGCCCTCAGCGGCGCCTACATCGTCGCGACGAGCGTGGGGCTCTGGAGCGCCCTCCTGCACGCAGCCCTGACCGCTCTGCTCTTCGGTACTGTCTGCGTGATCGGCCTGGCATCCCTGCCCGCACCTCAACCGACGCCGGCCGCCGGACCGACGACATCTCCGGACGGCTGGCGCTCACCGCCGGTTCCGGCCGGCTGACCCCCGCCGCAACAATTCCTCCAGCCGGGCCGTCCTATCCGCAGGAGACCCCGCGTCTCCGGAAGGAGAGCCCATGCGCGCACGCCAGATCGTTCTGCCTGCCCTGCTCATCGGCATCGCCGCCGCCAGCCCGGCCCTTCGCCGCCTGCTTCAGCCGCCCTGTCCCCCCTGGCTCGCCTGGTGGCTGGAGAGCCCTCTCGCGGACCGCCTGGCCGGCACGACCGCCACCCTCGACCAGATCGGCCTCCGCCCCGGCCAGCAGGTGCTCGAGATCGGCCCCGGTCCGGGCCGCCTCCTCATCCCGGCCAGCCGACGGGTCCTGCCCGGGGGAACGGTCACCGGCCTGGAGCTCCAGCCCGCCATGGCCGCCCGGCTCCGCCGCCGCGCCGAGCGGGCCGGCGCAACCAACCTCTCCGTCGTTCAGGGGGATGCGGCCGCGCCCCCCTTCCCGCCCGCCAGCTTCGACGTCATTGTGCTCTGCACTGTCCTCGGCGAAATCACTGACCGCACCGCCGCCCTGGCCCACTGCCGCAACCTCCTCCGTCCCGGCGGCGTGCTCTCGATCACCGAGCTCCGACCAGACCCTCACTACCTTCCCCTCGCGACGGTGCGCGACCTCGCCGAGAGCGCTGGCTTCCGCCTGGT
The DNA here is from genome assembly GCA_019690095.1 of Chloroflexota bacterium. GTDB lineage: Bacteria > Chloroflexota > UBA6077 > FW602-bin22 > CADDYW01 > JADGGD01. The sequence goes on along the minus strand of JADGGD010000201.1, from coordinate 4,203 downwards.
GCGCCTCCACCAGACCCTCGGCCGCTACACCGCGATCTTCACCCCCGCCTAGACCACCGGGGCCGACGGCAGACCCGCTTGTGCAGGGACTGCCTGTTCCCCTATAATGCGCAACCAGGGGGCCTGGCCGAGCCCCGGGGCGTTCCGCTCGCCGCGTTCGGCCCCGGTCCCCGGCGATCCCTGGCGGGGAATGGACCGCGGGAGGATGCCCCGATCCTCCCCTCCTGATCGAACCTTACCGGTCGCTCGCCGCAGCCCGGGGCGACCGACCGACCGCCGGGCGCCCGCGCCGTGCCGTGCGGGCAGTGGGCGGCCAGGTCCGCCGACCCCGGGACGGCCGCACCGGGCCCGACGAGGCAGCGCCAATGCCGTGCTGGATCCACGGAGCTCCGACGACCGCCCACTGCCAGGTCTGCGGCAGAGAGATCTGCGCCCGCTGTCAGGACGCCACCGGCGGCGCCCTCTGCCCCCACTGCGCGGCTCCTGTGGCGGCCCGCGGCGCGACGCCCGCGGCCGGACCGGACCGCCTCCTCCAGGAGATCACCGCCGCCGCTATGGCCGCGCGCGCGCTCGCCCCCTCCCTCTCCGCTGACATCCACGACCTCACCCGCCAGTTCCGGCAGGTCACGGCACTGCAGGATGACTGCCGCCGGCTGCGCGACCGGTTCCGATCGGAGATGCCGGACCTGCTTGCCTACATCCGGGGGCGGGGGCTTCTGCGCGGGCTCCGCGACTGCCTCCGCGACCGCCGCCGGGCCGGTCAGCTCCTCGCCGACACCGCGCGCATCCTCCAGGCCCGCGAAGCCGACCTGCGGCGTGAGCTCCTCGCCCGGGCCGAGGGCGAGGTCTCCCAGGCGGCCCTCACCGACGCCCTGGCCGCCTACACCCGCCCCTTCGCCCTCGCTGAGCCCCGCCTGAACGTCGAGGTGATCGAGCGCACCGCCTTCCTCGAGCTGGGCGCGCCTGCCGACCAGGTGCCGCGGGCGATCCAGGAGACGCGGCGCACCCGCAGCGGCCTGATCGTCACGACCGAGAAGCCCCGGCCCGCGCGCGACGTCAACCGTGCCTACCGCGATCAGGTCACCGCATTCGCGCGCGGCGCCATTCAGTGCGCCCTTGACACCGTCCCCGGCCTCGAGGCGGTTGCACTCTCCCTCTTCACCCCGATGACCCATCCGACCCTCGGTCACCAGTATGCCGGGTGCATCCTCGCTGTCCTGGTCGATCGGGCGACCTGGGAGCGCATCATCCACGCCAATGTGCCGGCCGAGAACGCCCTCCGCAACTTCGCCCTCCGCTTCCGTCCCGACGATCGTCAGGGCCTGCTCGAGGTCGCACCGATCCGCCCTCCGGGCATCCGCGACGTTCGCGGCCTCGACCTGCACCAGCTGGATCCGATCGCCTTCGAACAGCTCGTCAGCACCCTCCTCACCCGGCTCGGCTACCTGACCCGCCTCACCCGCCCCTCACACGACGGCGGCATTGATATCATCGCCGAGAACCCCCAGCCGGTCGTCGGGGGCAAGATCATCGTCCAGTGCAAGCGTTCCAGCAGTCTGGTCGGCGTGGCGGCAGTCCGCGACCTCTACGGGGTTGTCCACGCCGAGCGGGCGACCAAGGGGATCCTGGTGACGACATCCGACTTCTCGGCCGATGCCCGCGTCTTCGCCGAGGGCAAGCCGATCGAGCTCATCGGCGGCCGCCAGCTCGCCGATCTTCTCCGTCAGCATGGCTTCGATCCCCGCTGACGGGCGGCCGGGCCGCCCGCGGCGGACCGGACTGCGGCCGCCCCGGTCCGCCGCGGCGCCGGACGATCACGCGGCCGGCGAGGATTCGCGCTCGAACGGCCGCGCCCGGGCCGGCACCCGCCACCCGGCCAATCGGCTCAACGACCTCACCGGCAACGCCTGGATGTTCTTCACCAAGACCGTCTGGCAGACGGCCCTTCCCTCCGAGCTCGGCCACGCCCTCCGGCGCCAGCACTATGCGAACAAGCCCCCATCGCTGATGCGCCAGATCATCGAGTTCTTCACCCGACCCGGGCAGGCTGTCCTCGATCCCTTCGCCGGCGTCGGGGGCACCCTCCTCGGCGCGAGCCTCTGCCAGCGCCAGGCGACCGGCGTCGAGCTCGAGCCGCGCTGGATCGAGATCTACCACCAGGTCTGCCGGCAGGAGGGCATCACCCCCCAGGAGATGATCCCGGGCGACAGCCGCATCGTGCTCCCCCAGCTCGTCGCCGCGGGCCGCCGCTTCGACGCCATCATCACCGACCCGCCCTACAGCCCGGCCCTGAAGAAGACCCTCTGCGACGGCCGCTACGGGCGCGGCAACCGCCGCAGTCCCTTCGAGGCCTTCTCCAGCTCCCCGGCCGACCTCCGGAACGCCGCAACCTTCGAGGAGTTCTACGACCGGCTGGAAGAGATTGGCCGTCTCTTCCCGGACCTGCTCCAACCCGGCGCCTACGCCGTGGTGATGATCCGCGACTCCTACCAGAACGGCGAGTACATCCCGGCCTCCTTCCACGTCGCCGAGCGCCTCCGCCGCGTCGGCCTCCGCTTCAAGGGTCTGAAGATCTGGCACCAGGCCGGCGCCCCGATCCGCCCCTACGGCTACCCGTTTGCCTACGTGCCCAACATCGTCCACCACACCATCCTCATCTTCCGCCGCGAGTAAGCCGTACGTCCCGGGCCGCTGCAGTGCCCGCGGCGAAAGACACAGGTATAATAAAGGGGTCCGCGCATCCGCCGCCGGAGGTCTCCGCGCTGTGTCGCTCAAGGCTATCTCACCGCTCGACGGCCGCTACCGGACCCAGGCCGCCGCGCTCGCCGACTACTTCTCCGAATATGCCCTGATTCGCTACCGCGTTCTCGTCGAGATCCGCTGGCTCATCACCCTGGCCGACCAGCCGGACCTGCCGGAGATCCGCCCGCTCACCCCGGCCGAGCGCCGCACCCTCGAGTCCTGGATTGCAGATTTCAGCGAGGCCGATGCGGCGCGGGTCAAGGAGATCGAGCAGACGACCCAGCACGACGTCAAGGCAGTCGAGTACTACCTCCGGGAGCGCCTGGCCGCGACCTCGCTCGCCGACCTCCAGCCCTTCGTCCACTTCGCCTGCACCTCGGAAGACATCAACAACCTCGCCTACGGCCTGGCCCTCAAGGAGGGCATCGGCCGGGTCTGGCGGCCGGCCGCCGAGCGGCTCATCGCCGGCGTTGCCGCGCTGGCCGAGCGCACCCGCACCGTGCCGATGCTCGCCCGCACCCACGGCCAGCCCGCGACGCCGACCACCCTCGGCAAGGAGCTGGCAGTGTTCGTCGCGCGCTGGCGGCGTCAGCTTGACCAGATCGACCGCCAGGAATACCGCGGCAAGCTCAACGGCGCGGTCGGCGCCTACAACGCCCACCTCATCGCCTATCCGACGGTGGACTGGCCGGCCCTCGCCCGCGCCTTCGTCGAGAGCCTCGGCCTGGTCTTTTCCCCGCTGACCACTCAGATCGAGCCGCACGATTACCTGGCCGAGCTGTTCCACGCCCTGGCGCGGTTCAATACCATCGGCATCGACTTCTGCCGCGATGTCTGGAGCTACATCTCCATGGACTACTTCCGCCAGCGCGCGGCGGCCGGCGAGGTCGGCTCCTCCACGATGCCGCACAAGGTCAATCCAATCCACTTCGAGAATGCCGAGGGCAACTTCGGCCTGAGCACCGCCCTGCTCGAACACCTGGCCGGCAAGCTCCCCATCTCCCGGCTCCAGCGCGACCTGACCGACTCGACCGTCCTGCGCAGCATCGGCACGGCGATCGGCCACTCGCTGGTGGCACTGCGGGCGGCAACCCGCGGGCTGGAGCGGCTGGAGGTGAATGAGGGCGCCCTCCAGCGGGACCTGGAGGGCGCCTGGAGCGTGCTGGCCGAGGCGGTCCAGACGGTGATGCGCAAGGCCGGCTACCGCGATGCCTACGAGCGTCTGGCCGCCCTGACCCGCGGTCAGACCGTCACCGCAGAAGACGTGCGCCGCTTCGTCGCCAGCCTGGACCTGCCGGACGCCGATCGGACCCGCCTCCTGGCCCTTACCCCAGCCGCCTACACCGGCCTTGCCGCGCGGCTGGTCGACGAGATCCAGCGGACCGACTAGCCTCCGGGGAGGAGCGCGCCCCTGTTACGCCGGCGCCCGCCGCGTCATACACTCCATGGGAGCACCGGATC
>JADGGD010000200.1 GCA_019690095.1 Chloroflexota bacterium | reverse complement strand
CCCTTGAACCGGTCGCTCGCGCCGCCGGGCCTGTTGTGTCCTATCCTGTTGTGCCCCATAGGGATGCGGCCTACAATACAAGAAACACCATCTCATCCCAAAGACAGGATGAGATGAGGAGCGCATGAGATGGCAGCGGCAAGCGGCGCCCCTGGGCTCGGCGGCGACCCGGCCGTCGCACTCCTGGGGCTCGTGCTGATGGTGATCGTCATCGGCATCGTCGTCTGGAAGGGGATTATCTAGAGGTCTCCCCGCTGGAGAATGATAGCCGCCGCCCCAACAAGCCCGGCATCGTCACCGAGCCGTGCCTGCGTGAGACGTCCTGACACGTCTGGCGATCCTGGCCGCTGAAGGCGGATCGCCGCTGCTAACCGTGAGAGAAGGCGGTCCCCCAGCTGGGCCATTCCGCCTCCGATGGCGATAACCGTCGGATCGAAGAGCTCGATGAGGTTATTAACCCCGACCGCGAGGTATCGCACCGCCTCATCGACGATCTCGCGGCTTGGCGCATCCCCCTGATCAGCCGCGTGAAAAAGATCGCTGGCCGTGACACCGCGCCCCTCTCGTTTCCAGGTCGCGAGGAGCGAGTCGGGCCGCAGTTCTGCCAGCTCCGCCGCGCGACGGGCCAGTGCACCTCCCGAGGCGAACACCTCCAGACACCCTCGATTCCCACACGGGCACTGGGGGCCATCCTTCTCCACAACCGTGTGGCCAATCTCCCCTGCAGCGCCGTGTGCGCCGCGGAGGAGCCGCCCATGTACGATAACCCCGGCGCCGATGCCCGTGCCCAGCGCCAGGTAGATGAAATGCTTGTGGCCGTCCCCGGCGCCGCCGCGCCACTCCCCGAGTGCGGCGGCGTTCGTATCGTTTTCGATGCGCACCGGCTCTCCGAGCGCCTCTTCCAGGCGAGACCGAAAGGGAAAGCCCATCAAAGCGAGATTCGCGATGCGCACGAAGGATCCACGTCGCTCATCGAACTGGCCGGGCACCGCCAGGCCAATGCCCTCGTATGGCCCCGCCGCGACCCGACGGAGCTCCTCGACGATGGAGACGATCATGCGGACGATCTGCTCGGGGTCTCGCGCCGGCGTCACACGGCGCGCCCGGGCCAGCACCATCCCCTTCTCGTCAACCACGCCCCCGAGGATCTTTGTGCCGCCAACGTCAATCCCGATTGCCAGGCGCACCATGACCGGCAGTCCCGAGCGCGTTAAAGACGATGACCCCGCGCGCGACCGTTAGCAGAACATGGAGATCCGGGCTGAGCACGACCAGGTCGGCATCCCGTCCTCCGGCCAGGGAGCCCTTGCGATCGTCCAGGTGCACCTGGCGAGCCGGAACTATAGTCGCCATAGCGATCACTGCGCGAAGATCCAGGTCCGCCAGGCGCGCAACCCGGCGCAGATTCGCATCGAACGTAGCCACACTGCCGGCGATCGTACCGTCAGCGAGGGTCGCGCACCCCTCCCGGACTACGATCGGACGGCCCTCGAACTCATACGCCCCATCGCCCAGTCCAGCCGGCGCAACCGCGTCGGTGATCACCGCGATCCGTGACCAGCCCGCGGCCTGGATCAGGAGACGCATCGCCAGGGGATCGACGTGAACGCCGTCAGCGATGAGTTCGCAGACGACCGTCGGCGATACCAGAACGGCTCCCACAACGCCAGGCGCGCGATGCTGAAAACCGCGCATCGCGTTGAACATGTGCGTCGCATGGCGCACCCCGGCCGCGATCGCCGCGAGCGCCTCCTCGTGCGATGCATCGCTGTGACCGATCGAGACCGTCACCGTGCGCTCGACCAGATGACGCACGAGATCAAGACCGCCGGGAAGCTCCGGGGCCAGCGTTACCAGACGCACCTGTCCCTGCCCGGCTGCGAGCAGCTGATCCAGCTCGGGGACAGAGGGAGCGCGGAACCACTCCGAACGAATCGCCCCTGGGCGCCGCGGGCTGAGGAACGGGCCTTCCAGGTGCAGACCAACCGGTTCGGCCCCGCCAGACACCCTGGCTCCCCCGGCGCAGCAGGCCCGGATCCGATCGATAAGCTCACCCAGGGTTGCCCGGGGGGTCAGCGTGGGCAACCAGGCAGTGACCCCGTGGGCGGCGATTACCCGGCTCACCGCGGCGACAGCTTCCGGCCCATCCATGACCGAATAGCCGCCGCTTCCGTGAATATGCAGATCGATAAAGCCGGGAACGATCGTCGCATCACCGCATTCGATAAACCGGGCACCAGCAGGCCGACCGATCGTCGCGGCCGGCCCAACTGCTCGGATCCTCTCGCCAATAATCTCGACGGCGCCGTCCGCGATCTCCTCGAACGGCGTCAGGACCCGTCGGGCCCGGAGGACAAGGTGTGATGCTGACAACCGGTGATGGTCTCCCCGGGGATTCAGGAACGCTTCCGGATAAAGGTCCCCTTCCCCTTGACGTGATACAGCAGCCCTTCCTCGACCAGATGATTGACTGCCTGCCGGACCGTCGTGCGACTCACCGAATAGAACTCACAGAGTTCCTTCTCGGAAGGAACGCGCTGGCCGGCTTCCCACCGGCCGCTCAGGATCTGCTGCCGCAGAAGCCCCTCGAGCTGGTAGTAATAGGGGATCGGGATGTCGCGATTAATATTCAGCGAAGGATCGAGACCACTACCACGTCTTGCCATGACGTCCACGCTCATCTGACCCCACCTTCCGTCGCTGCGATCGGTACGTCTAACCACTCACGGCGCCGGGGCGCCGTTCGGGTGTTCGATAATTCATGCGCTGACGAGAGTCCTGCCTCCGCAACCGTGCCAGAGCGCCATCTGATGAGACCCATCCGGCTCTCTCGTGGAGCGCCTACCGCGCCTGATCGAGCCGCCCTCGGTCTCGCCCCCCTCGCGCGGGCGCGTGAGGGACAGCGGGACCCCACCATTGACGAACCATATGCTCAGGTATTGAGGAAGCACATACCGCGGCCGGTAACTGGTGCCCTGATCAGCAGGATATCCGGTGATGACGACCGCTGCAGCTCGATTATAGCGTTGGCTCGCTAGCTCGTCCATATTCGTTTACGGGATTTTCACGTGAATCCGACAACCGGCTTGTCCACCTGCTGACCGCCGTGTATAGTCGATGCGACGGGCCTGCTCCTCCGGCGTGGGGAGAGCCAGCCGCGCCCGGTCGAGGAGATCTCCGTGGCAGTTATGACAGGCGGCCAAGCCCTCGTCCGAGCCCTCATACAGGAAGGGATCACCACCATCTTTGGCCTTCCCGGCATTCAGCTCGACTGGGCCTTCGACGCGCTCTATGAGGCACGCGAAACTATCCGAGTGATACACACCCGCCACGAGCAGGCAACGAGCTACATGGCCGATGGCTTTGCGCGCACCACCGGCCGCGTCGGGGTCTGCCTGGTCGTACCGGGCCCCGGTCTCCTCAACGCAGCGGCCGGCCTGGCCACTGCTTATGCCTGTTCCTCGCGTGTCCTCTGCCTGACCGGTCAGATTGGCTCCGATCTCATCGGTCTCGGCCGCGGTGTCCTCCACGAGATCCCCGAGCAGCTCCGACTAGCCGGATCGTTCACCCGGTGGGCCGCTCGGGCCACGAGCCCGAACGAGATCCCCCGGCTGGTCCACGAGGCAATGCGTCAACTGCACACCGGCCGCCCCCGGCCAGTCCTGATCGAGATCCCGCCGGATGTCCTCCAGACGACGGCCAGTGTCGACCTCGGGGCTCCTGCCGCGACGATGCCAGCTCCGGTGGATCCAGAGTTGATCGATCGTGCCGCACGCCTGCTCGGCACGGCGACATCACCGCTGATCCTGGCAGGCGGCGGAGTTCTTGCAGCAGGAGCATGGGAGGAACTGCGTCTGCTCGCCGAGCTCCTGGAAGCACCTGTCGTGATGACAAGCAGCGGACGCGGCGCGCTCTCCGATCGGCATTACCTTGCTCAATCCCCTCACGCGTGGCCCCGGCTCGCCCGAACTGCCGATGCCCTCCTCGCTGTTGGCACGCGGTTCACCATGTCTACGGACCCACTGCCGCCGGACACGCGCACGCACGCAGTCATCCGCCTTGATATCGACCCGGCCGAGTTTCGCCGGGCCGCGACACCGGCGGTCGCGATTGTCGGTGATGCTCGGGTCGGCTTAACCCAGCTCATCCAGCGCATTCCCCGCTATAACCGGTCCCGGGCATCACGCCGAGAAGAGCTTCTTTCCCTCAAGAGCGCGGTCGCGGCCGACCTCGAACGGGTACAGCCGCAGGCCGCGCTAGCCCTGGCGATCCGGGCCGAACTCCCTGACAACGGCATTCTCGTCAATGAAAGTACCCAGGTCGGCTACTGGGCCAATCTGGGCTTCCCGGTCTACGCGCCGCGCACCTTCCTCACGTCCGGCTACCAGGGTACCCTCGGCTACGGGTTTCCCACTGCCCTCGGTGCCCGTGCTGGCAACCCTGATCGCCCGGTCGTTTCCATCAATGGAGATGGTGGCTTCCTGTACAATGTGCAGGAGCTCTCGACCATGGTTCGACACCGGCTCGCCGTTGTGGCTGTCGTGTTCGATGACGGCGCCTACGGCAACGTACGCCGCATCCAGCAGCAGGAGTTTGGCGGCCATCTCATCGCCTCGGATCTCCAGAATCCGGACTTTGTGCGGCTGGCCGAGGCGTTCGGAATCCGCGGTGTTCGGGCTGAGGGACCTGAAGGGCTCCGCCGTGCTCTCCGTGAGGCGCTCCGGGCGGGGGAGCCCGCCCTCATCGCTGTGCCGGTGGGGGAGATGCCCCGCCTTCGGGACGTGCTCGCCGGGCGTCAGACAGCGTCAACGGCAGGCCCACCCCGCGCCTGAGCCGTTCTACCCCTGACCAACGCCGCACCGCTATAGAGGGATGACCTGCTCAACCTCAAGGACGAAGACCGTAGCCCCGCCGACCTGCACCTCCACGGGCACGGCGGGTAGCATATCCGGCGTGGACTGGGCGAAGAGATCGTACGCGAGGACAACGCGGGTCTTGCATTCCGCCTGGATGATCCCCAGAAGCTCCTCCAGTCGCTCATCCGGAACCCCGAGGAAAAGGGTCGTGTTGCCCCGCCGGAGGAAGCCTCCCGCGCTCTCGATGCGGGTCACCCGAAAGCCCTCGCCGATAAGACGGTCAATGAGCGGACCGGCATCATCCGGATTAATAATCGCGATCACCAAACGGTTAACTGCGCCGAGCCGGTCCGTGTGATCCACTGCCACACTGCCCCCTTTTTCGATCGCATCCGACACCACCTCGTGCCGTCTCTGACGCTCGTCCCATAGCACCGCCCGCCCGCTCGAACACTGACGCGCCCTCTGCTCACCAGGTGAGGCAATGGTATCCGGA
>JADGGD010000031.1 GCA_019690095.1 Chloroflexota bacterium | reverse complement strand
GGCGCCGGTCAGCTCGGCAGACCGGGGGAGCTGACCCCGGACGGCCAGCTCGTGCAGACGGCGGGCGGTGGGCGCCTCGGTGCGTTCCTCGCTCATTCCACTCTCCGCATTGCCGCTCTCACCGGGGGACCAGGATCGGCAGGATATCCGGCAGGCGATCGAACAGGTAGCCGAGCTGGGTTGCGGTCACCGGCAGGAGAAGGGCGAGGGTCAGCAGGACGACCCCGGCCCGAGCCGGCAGTCCGACCGCGAACAGGTTGAACTGCGGTGCGGCCCGGCTCAGCAGGGCCAGCGCCACATCGGTCAGCAGGAGAAGGGTCACGGTCGGGAGTGCCATCGCCAGCGCGGCAACGACGATCGCACTGAAGAAGCCGGCCAGGCCGTCGGCACCGGCCAGGCGAGGCATGCCTCCGACCGGTGCGATCTGGAACCAGTCGGCCAGGGCCAGAAGGAACAGATGGTGGCCGTTCAGGTCCAGGAAGAGAACGGCGGCAAACGCGCCCAGAAACTGCTCGATCGGCCCGGTCTGGTGGCCTGCGAGCGGATCGATGCTGGTACCGAAGGTGAAGCCAGCCTGGAAATCGATCAGCCCGGCCGCAAGCTGGAGCGCCGAGACGAGGAGCGTGCTGGCGACCCCGAGCAGGAGGCCGAGAATGAGCTCCTGGACCAGCTCAACCGGACCGAGGTGGAGCCGGGCGGCCGGAAGGGCTGTCGGAACGGCCGGGGCGAGGGCCAGAGCGATCCCCAGGCCGAGCAGGACCCGGGCCGGCAGCGGAACGCCCGGCCAGGCCGCCAGCGGCCCAACCGCCATCGCCGCGCTCGTCCGTGCGGCGACCAGGAGGAACACGACCAGGTTTCCCTGTTGGAAGAGGTTCAGTACGTCCACTCGCGCCACCGGCTACCGATCGTGCGGATCACTGACATCAGCGTGCCACCATCGGGAGACTGGAGAGCATCGTGATGGTGTAGCTGACCATTGTCTGAAGCATCCACGGCCCCAGTACGACCAGGATCCCCCCGAGAACGATCGCCTTGGGGATAAAGGAGAGGGTCATCTCGTTGATCTGGGTCATCGCCTGGAAGACGCTGACGATGATCCCGACGATCAGGATCGCGGCCAGGCCCGGGCCTCCCAGGGCCAGCGCCACGAGAAGTGCCTGGCGGGCCAGGTCAAGAGCGGTTTGCTCGGTCACAGCGGTCCTCCGGGCTGATCACTGCTGGAAGCTCTGGATCAGTGACTGGACAACCAGCGTCCAGCCGTCGGCGAGGACGAAGAGAAGAACCTTGAAGGGCAGGGAGAGGGTGGTCGGCGGCAGCATGACCATGCCGAGCGACATCACCAGGCTGGCGACGACCAGATCGATCACCAGGAAGGGCACCAGGATCATAAACCCCATCTGGAAAGCGGTCTTCAGCTCGCTGAGCATGAAGGCCGGGATGAGGACGTGGGTTGGCACATCCTCTGGGCCGTTCGGCGGGGGAATCCGGGCGAGCCGTACGAAGAGCGCGAGCTCGGACTGACGTGTCTGATGGAACATGAAGGCCCGGATTGGCTGGGAGGACCGCTCGATCGCGACGTCGATCGGGATGTCGCCCTTCAGGTAGGCCTGGATGCCGTCGGCGTTCGCCTGCTGCCAGACCGGCCACATAATGAAGCCGGTGAGGAACAGGGCAAGACCGAGGAGCACCTGGTTCGGTGGTGTCTGGGGCAGACCAAGAGCGCTCCGGGTGAAGGAGAGTACGATAACGATGCGGATGAATGAGGTGGTCATCAGGAGGATCGCCGGGACGAGGCTGAGGACGGTAAGGGCGACCAGCGCCTCCAGGGCAAAGGATGGGCTGGTCTGCACACTCGTCTGGTCGATCTTCAGGGTAAGATCAGGCGATCCCGCGCCGGATGAGCTGGTTGCGGCACAGCCGGCGGTCAGGAGCAGCAGGAGCGCGGCCAGGGCGATGGGCCACCAGCCGCGGCGGCCGGCGCGCTCCGTCTCTCCGGCGCGGAGGACTGGCTCGGGAACGAGCGCTGGCATCTAAACCGCCGCTCCTCGCCCCCCCGGGGCGTCTGGCTCGATCGCCGCACGAGACAGGGTCCGCGCGCGGCGGGTTATCACGGCGCGGTGGAGCCAGGTCACGAAGAGGTGATCGGGCGTGCCCGTCCCAGGCGCGGCGTCCGTTGGGCCGCCTGGGGAGGGTGATCCGGGGAAGAGCCAGCGAGGCCAGCCGCGCCGCCCCCCGGCCGCAGTACCGCCGCGTTCCGAACTGTCCAGCGCCAGCAGGTCTTCTGCATCGATCTCGGCGAGGAGGGTAATCTGGCGGGCCGTCTGGCCGAGCAGGAGCCGCTTCTTGCCAACTGCGACCAGAAGCAGGGCCTGCTGGGCGCCGATCGGCTGGCGAGCGAGGATCGCCAGGAGGCTGGTCGCAGTGAGCGTCGGACTGCTCAGCCAGCGCAGAAGGCGGGTCGCGAGGAAAGCCAGAGCCAGCACCAGCAGGAGCTTCCAGGCCAGGTCAAGGAGGACCGCAAGTTCGTTGCCCACTCTCTCTCCATCCGTGGTCAGCTACCGGATAGCATGAGGGCGACTGCCCGTGGGGGGGTCCACACGGGGCATATGCGCGTGGACCTCCCCACGGGGCAGCGGTCAGGCGGCGTGGGTTGCCTGGCGAGCAGTCCGGGCCGTGATCCCCCCGCGTCCACGCCCGGTCGCGGCGGCAGTCGGTCGGGCGCGGCCCTCTGTCGTCGGGGCCGTTCCAGGGCTGGTCTCCGCGGTTCCGGTCTCGAAACGGGCGGCCAGGGCCTGAAGCTGCTCGGCGAGGCGGGCGAGATCCTGAACCTGGCTTACCATCTCCTCGACCTGTGCGGCCATTTCCTCGGCCGCGGCGGTGACCTCTTCGGCGGCCGCCGCCATCTCCTCGGCGCTCGCCGCCGAGCTGGTGACGAGCTCCCGGACGTGGCCGGTGCTCGCGGCCATCTCCTCGGCCGCGGCAGTGTTTTCCTCGACGACCGCCGCGACGTGGGTCATTGACTGGGTCACTGATTGGAGGGCCGCGGTCATGCGCCGCACCGCCTCGTGGTTGGATCGCGCGGCCGCGACAATAGCCTCGGCACTGCGGAGGATATCCGCCAGTGCCTTTCCGGCTGCCTCAGCGTCGGCCTTCCGACGACCTACCTCGGCAACGCCAGCCTCCATCGCCTGGACCGCGTCGCCCAGCCCCTGGCGGACCGTTCGGATCAGGGTGCCGATCTCCCGGGTGGACTGCTGGGAGCGCTCGGCCAGCTTGCGCACCTCGTCGGCGACGACGGCAAAGCCCTTGCCGTGCTCGCCGGCCCGGGCCGCCTCGATCGCCGCATTCAGGGCGAGGAGGTTGGTCTGCTCGGCGATGTCGTCAATGACCTCGACGATCTGGCCGATCTGATCGCCCATGCGGCCTACCTCCTCGACCTTGGTCGCTGAGGCCAGCACGGTCTGCTCGAGCCCGGTCATACCGGCGATGGTCTCCTGGATCCGGGTCGCGCCCGCCGCGGCGGCCTCTTGCGCGGCGGCGGCGGTGTCGGCGAGCTGTGCGGCGTTCGTTCCAACCTGCTGAATGGTTTTCTCGAGATCTTCCAGGCTCTGGCGGGCGTCAGCGGCGGCGCGCGACTGGTCCTGGGCGCCCCGCGCCACCTGATCGATCGCCCCGGAGAGCTGATCCACGGCCTGGGAGCCGTCCTGGGCCGAGCGGGCCTGAGCCTGGGCCGCCTGGCCGACGTTGCTGATCGTTGAGGAAACCTGCTGGACTGCCTGGCCGGCCTGGTCAGCGGCCGTCTCCAGGGTGGCCGAGGCGGCAGCAACGGCTGAGCCGGTGTTCTGCACCTCGATGACCGCGTTGCGCAGGTTAACGGTCATCCGAGCGATGGCCTCGCCTACAGCGTGGAGGTCGTCGATCATCGCGTTGAAGGCGGTGGCCATTGCCCCGATCTCGTCGCGACTGGAGACAGCCACGTGCTCAGCGCTGATCGCGACCGAGCCGGTGAGGTCGCCCCGAGCGATCGCCTCGGCCACCTGAACGAGCGCGGGCAGGTCGGTCCGGGCGATGTGCTCAGCGGTCCGAGCGACCTGCCCCACCCCGCTGGCGATCGCCCGCGAGACGAAGAAGGCGATGGCCAGACCGACCGCGAGGGCAGCTGCCACCCCGATCAGGATCAGCCGCGTTGAGGAGTCGGCCGATGCCGTGACCTGGTCGTAGGTCTCCTTGGCCAGCTTGGTCTGGGTGCCCTGGAGGTTATCGAGCGCACCGTTCGCCTGGTCGAACGCCTTCTGTGCGTCGCCGTTGCGCAGGGCATCGCCGTCGGCGGTCTTGCCCGCATCGTACAGCGCCAGGATCTGGGGCCGGAGCCGGAGCATGGTGGCGTAGGCGTCGTCGAAGGTCTTCAGGGTCGCCTGCTCGTCCGCGCTCAGGTCACGGCCGCGGTAGGCCTTAATGCTGTCGTCAATCTGCTGCTGCCACTTCTGCGCGTCTGCCCTGATCGTCTGCCGCTCCTGCGGGTCCGCCGTCTTGTACTGGAGGGTGCCGATGCGAAGCTGGAAGAGCCCTTCCCGGGCGTCCGAGAGCTGCTGGATTGGCTGAACGCGGTCGTTGTAGAGACCACGGACGTCCGCGCTGAAATCGGCGGTGTTGCGCCAGCCGAGGTAGCCCACGATCGCCAGCAGCACCAGGACGATGCCGAAGCCGCCGAAGAGCTTGGCGCGAATGCTGAGTGCCATTGAACTCCTTTCTGTCCTCCTCGCAGTGACTCCGCGAGCGATCGCCCTCCCGCGCCGTGCGGGACACGACGGCGGCTCCTCCCGCGGGAGGGGTGGGGAAGATCCGCCGGGCCGGGCGGCGATCGGAATCGCTTGGCAGGCAGAGGAGATGAAGGAGGCACGGCGGAGAGGGCGAACGGGTCACGTGGAGAGCCGTCCGCGGCCCTCGCGGTCAGGCGACGATCTGCACGGCGATATTGCCGGCGCGCACGCCCGGTCGGCAGCGGAAGAGGGAAGTGCCGGCCACCAGGAGCGGCAGGTCGCCCTCGGGCGAGGTATCCAGGCGGAGGATGTCGCCCGCACGCAGGGAGAGCAGGGCCGAGGCCGGTAGCTCCACCCGGCCCAGCTCGACCACCACCTCCAGCGGAACGTTCTGCAGTCGTGCGGCGATCTGCTCCCGGGCGCTCTCGCCGTTCGCCCGGAGCGGCTCGATCGCCCAGGCCTGGGTGTGCAGGCGGTCCAGGATCGGCTCGAGCGCGACATACGGCAGGCACAGGCTCATCGTCCCGGCGACATCGCCGATGGCAATCTCGAGCACCAGCAGGGCAACGATCTCGTTTGGACCGGCCGAGCGGATCGCTCGTGGATTGACCAGGATGTCCTCGATCGAGGGGGTAACCGGGGTGATCGCCAGCCAGGCGTCGGCGATGGAGCGGATGATGTAGCGTCCCAGCGGCTGGAGGAGGGATCGCTCGATCTCGGTCAGTTCGCGGTCCTGGCGCGCGAGGGTACCCGGCCCGCCGCAAAGGCGGTCGAGGGCGGCCAGTGTCGGGGCAAGGTTCAACTCGAGTACGACCGGCCCGTCGAGTGGCGGCAGGCGCAGGATGTAAATGACGGTCGGGTTGGGAAGCTGTTCGACGTACTCGTCGAGGGTCGCCTGCTCGACCGTGGTGAGCTGGACCCGTACATTCAGCCGCAGGTAGGAGCTCAGGGCCGAGCTCAGACCGCGAGCGAACTGCTCGTGGATCGTCTGCAGGGCGCGGAGGTGCTCCTTTGAGAAGCGGCTCGGGCGTCGGAAGTCGTAGGGCTGGAGCTTGCGGCCGCCCTTCCCGGCCACCGGTGCGCCGGCCTTCGCCGGGGTCCCTCCCACGTTCTGGAGGAGCGCATCAATCTCCCACTGGGCCATATGCTTGCTGGCCATCGCCGCATCACCCCCTCTCGGGATGGAACGCACCATCGACGGCGGCCGCCGGGCGGATCGGTCGGACGGCGATGCTGGCGATCACCGTCCCGAAGGCGGTCGTGAAGGAGGCCTGCCAGATCGGTCGGTACGGCGCATGGACCTGGACCTCCTGACCGGCGATCACCACCGGTGGGGCGATCGTGCAGCTCCATCCATGCTCGGCGAGCAGGACGCCGGCTCGCCCGGTGATGACATTGCCGAGTTCGGCGATGCCGCTCCGGGCAAGCTCGTCCAGCTCGGTCATCGGACTGCCGATGATCCGCGAGACGATGCCCAGGGCGCACGGGAGCGAGTAGCGGTAGAAGGCGGTCCCTTCCAGGTCACCGGTGACGGCAACGAGCACGGTCGCGTCATCTCCCGGCAGGTCGCTGAGATCCAGTGTCTGGATCGGTCCCGGGGCCACGCCCAGGCCGAGCTCCTGTTCGAGGACCTCCCGGGCAGCCTGAAAGAAGGGGGTAATGAGGGCGGGCGTGGTTGTCGCTGATCTCATGGTCGTCCTCCGCGTGTCTGTCGGTCTGGCGCATGGGGGGGCGGCGTCCCCCCAGGAACGCGGCGGTAGCACGATGGGGCGATGCGCAGCAGGCCGAGCTCTGCCGGCCGGGCGATCGCCTCACTTCCGCCGAGGAGCAGGACCCCGTCCGGTGCCAGCGACTCGGCGAGCTGTCGGTACACTGCATCGCGCACCGCCGGTACGAAGTAGATGGTCACGTTGCGGCAGATGATCAGGTCCAGCGCAGTCGGGTAGGGATCGCGCAGGAGGTCGTGGACGGCGAAGCGCAGACGCCCGGTGAGCTCGGGACGGATCCGGTAACCGTCCGGGGTGGCGATAAACCAGCGGTCCTGGCGTGCTGGCGTGACGTTGCGCAGTAGCTCAGACGGGTATGGTCCTCCGGCTCGTCCGATCCGCAGGACCTCCGGGCTCACATCCGTCGCGAGGATGTGGTATGGCACACCTGGTCCGGCCTCTTCGAGGAGGATCGCCAGGCTGTATGCCTCGGCTCCGATCGAGCAGCCAGCGCTCCAGACCCGGAGAAGCGTATGCCGACGGCGCAGATCGGGCAGGATCTGCCGCTCCAGGAGCTGGAAGACCGCCGGGTCGCGGAAGAACTCCGAGACGTGGATCCCAACCCAGTCCCAGAACTCGCGGAGGCGCGCCGGGTCGGCCGCAAGGAGCCTGACATACTCGGCCAGGTCTCGGACGCCCAGCCGGCCGAGGAGGACGGGCAGACGCCGGAGGAGCTGATCGGGCTTATAGGCACTCAGGTCCAGGCCGGTGAGCCGCTGGATCTCTCGGACGAAGCGTGCATAGGCCTCGGGCGTGATGGCGGCCGGGGGCCGAAGGCCGTCGGGGCTGACCGGACGGGACACGCCCTAACCCTCCCGCACCAGGCGCGCGATGCCGTCGGCGATGCGGTCGAGCGGGAGGACCAGATCGGCCAGCCCGCGCTCCCGGATTACCCGCGGCATGCCGTCCACGACGCAGGTGGCGGCGTCCTCGGCGATCACCCGTCCGCCCGCCGCGCGGACAGCCGCCGCGCCCTCGGCGCCGTCGCTCCCCATGCCGGTCAGGATGACCGCCACGGTGCGGGCGCCGTGAGCGGCGGCCGCCGACTGCAGGGTCACGTCCACCGCCGGGCGGACGCCGTGGAGACGGGGCGCCTGGCTCAGAGCCACGCTCCGGGGACCGACGATCAGGTGGCGATCCCCCGGGGCGACCAGCGCCTGTCCCGGCGCGAGGGGATCGTCCTCTTCTGCCTCCTTGACCGGGAGGGGGGCCAGCTGGTCGAGCCGCTCGGCAAGGGAACGGGTAAAGCCAGCCGGCATATGCTGGACGAGAACGTAGGCGGCAGGGAGCGCCGGGTCCAGGCGCGGCACGACCTCGGTCAGGGCGCGCGGGCCGCCAGTCGAGCAGCCGATCACAACCAGCGTCCGCGCTGACCGCGTGCCGGGGAGCGGCGGGCGGGACCGCGGCAGGACGGCAGTGGGCCGGCATGAGGCATTCTTCCCCTGGATCCGGGCCAGGGCGGCGATTCGCAGCTTGGTCACGAGCTGCCGGAGCATGTCGTCGAGCGCATCAGCAATCCGCGGGTCGGGCTTCGGGACGAAGTCGACCGCTCCGAGCTCCAGCGCCCGCACGGTGACCATCGCCCCCTCGGTCGTTAGACTGCTCACCATGATCACCGGTCGGGGCCGCGCGGCCATCAGCCGCCGGAGGGTCTCCAGACCATCCAGGCGGGGCATCTCCACGTCGAGGGTCAGCACGTCCGGATTCGTCCGCTGGACGACCTCGAGCGCTTCCAGGCCATCGCGCGCCTCGCCGACGACCTCCAGATCGGCCTCCCGCTCGAGGGCGCGCCGGTAGACCAGGCGCAGGTAGGCCGAGTCGTCAACGAGAACGACCCGAATCGGTCGCGGATTACTCGCGATCCCCATAGTCGCTCTCAGCTCAGGAGCTTCTGCAGGGAATCCAGGAGCCGCTCCGGCTGGAACGGCTTCAGGACGAAGTCTCGCGCACCGTTCTTGATCGCCTCGATAACGATGCTCTGCTGGCCCATTGCGGTGACCATGGCGATCCGCGCACTCGCGTCGTACTGTCGGATCTCCTTCAGCGCGGTCAACCCATCCATCTCCGGCATGGTGATATCGAGCAGGACAGCGTCCGGCCGGGTCTCGCGGTACTTCCGGACTGCCTCCAGCCCGTTCTCGGCCTCTTCGACCTCATAGCCGTGGTCGCGCAGGAGCTTGGCACAGCGCAGCCGCATGAATGCGGCATCATCGGCGATCAAGATGCGTGGCATATCTCCTCCCTGGCATGGATCCCGTGATCGTCGGCGGGGATCCGGTTCGTCGTCCATTCCTTTGCTTTGTGTTCGATAGCAGGGCGGCGTCTTCCCGCCGCACCCGGTATGCTCGGCTCACAGGTCCCGCTCCTCGCCGGTGGTCAGACGGATGCGCACGCGGCCGTCTCGCACCCGGAGCCGGACAGTCCGTCCGGTGCTCCCGCCGGTGTCCTCGGCGGCGATGTCCAGGCCGCACGCCCGGAGCGCCGCGCGGACGGCCGCAATGTTCCGCTCGCCGATCGGAGGGAGCGTCGCGGTGCGGAGGACGTTGGCCCCGCCGGCGATCTTCCAGACCGCACGCCGCGGACAGCCTCCGGCCCGCTCGAGAAGCCCAGCGAGCAGGGGAATTGCCTGATCGGCGTAGCGTCCGCCCGCGGCTCCCCCGTCGCGTCCGGTCGGCAGGACCACGTGAGCCATGCCGCCCAGCGGCCCGGCTGGATCCCAGACGCAAACCGCAACGCAGGACCCCAGGCTGTAGGCGACGAGCTCGGCATCGGCATCGCGGCTGAGCCGGACGACGCCGAGATCGATCGGGATGACACCACTCACCCCTCTCCCCCGAGAATGCCGGCAGCCTCCGGAGCGCGCGATGGGCGTGGCAGGATGATCAGTGTGCCGCCGGTTTGGACGGCGCCGCAGGTGATTGTCACCTCGATGACCGGTGCTTCCTCGACCTGACCGGCCAGGTCGGCGGCAATGCCATCCAGGATCGCCCCGGCGGTATCCTCGACCACGGTCGGCGGGGTCGGGCGGACTGCCAGGTGCTGCCGATCGGCCAGGAGGCCGAGGAAGGAGGAGACCGTGATGTTGCCGATCTCCCCGAGTGCCGAGCGCGCCAGGGGATCGCGGTAGTCCCGCCCTCGCCCGAGCAGGCATGCAGCCAGATGGCGTGCGCCCCGGCGGCGCAGGAGCAGGACGACGTGCCCGTCCAGGTCGCCGGAGAAGCCGAGGTAGATGCCGATCACCGGCGAGCTCGGTCGGCCAAGCAGACGGGGCAGGGCGAGCGTCGGACAGCGGCGGATGACCTGGGGGGTCATTGTCACTGGCTCGGCAATGAATGCGGCGAGCGCGGCCGCTGCACGGTCAGTCGCCTCGCGGACCGGCGCCGGCACGGGCCGGGCGGATGGAGCGGTGCGGTCGATGGGCGGGCGACTCATCGGCCGCCTCCCTGGGTGAGCACGGCGATCTCCCGGTCCAGATAGGCTGGGTCAAGGATCAGGGCCACGCTTCCATCGCCGAGGGTGGTCGCGCCTGCAAAGGCCGGTAGGTGCCGCACCATCGCTGCGAGCGGTTTCACGACGAGATCCTGGGTGCCCAGGAGCCGATCAACAACCAGTCCGACTGCTCGGGTGCCGTGGGTCAGGGTGACGACGAGCGCACGGTCAGTCGGACCGGCCGTCGTGACGCCAAAGAGGCGGTCAAGCCGAAGGAGCGGCACAGTCTGACCGCGCAGGATAATCGCCTCGCCCCGGCCGAGGGCATGGATGTCCGAGTGGCTGACCCGCACCGCCTCTCCGACGTTCGCCATCGGGATCGCATAGGTGGCGGCGCCCACGCGGACCAGGAGGGCTCGAGTGATCGCCAGGGTCAGAGGGAGGCGCAGGGTAAAGCGCGTCCCCCGGCCGGGCCAGGTCTCGACGGCCACCGAGCCATTCAGCCGCTCGATATTCGACCGGACCACATCCATCCCGACCCCGCGGCCGGAGATCTCGCTCACCGCGGCGGCCGTACTCAGGCCGGGGGCAAAGATGAGCCGGACCGCCTCGCTGTCATCAAGGCGTGCTGCCTGCTCGGCAGTGATCAGCCCGGCGGCTACCGCCTTCTCCCGAACCCGGACGAGGTCGATGCCGCGGCCGTCCTCCTGAACAGTGACGACAACCCATCCTTCCTGCTGGCCCGCGCTGATCTCCAGTCGCCCGGCAGGCGGCTTCCCATGCTTGATCCGCTCCGCCGGGGGCTCGATTCCGTGATCAATTGCGTTCCGGACCAGGTGGACAAGCGGATCGGTGATCTCCTCCATAACCGAGCGGTCGAGCTGGGTATCCTCACCCGAGACGTGGAGCTCGACCTCTTTCCCCAGGCGGGCGGCCAGGTCGCGCACCAGGCGGGGCAGACGCTGGAAGATCGGACGGATCGGCAGGAGGCGGCTCTTCATCACCTCGTCCTGGAGCTGGTCGGTGACCCGCTCGAGGTGCTGGGTAGTTTCGGCGAGCCCTTCGGTGAAGGGGGCGCCGGGCTGGGCCGCCGCGACCTGGTGAGCAAGCTGGGCGAGCCGGTTCCGGGCGACGACAAGCTCCCCCACCAGGGCCATCAGGCTGTCTAACCGCGCCACGTCGACGCGGACGGTCTGGGCGAGTGGATCGGTGTGCCCGGGCCCGCGGGATGCCGGGGGTACCGAGCCGTCTGCTCCCGCGCCGCTGTTCCCCGACGCGGTCGGCTCATCGACCGGCGGGGAGACCTCCGCGGGGCTGTCCTGGATCCCTTCGATCGTTAGATCGGGAATGCGCTCGAGCGCGGCGGTGACTGCCGCCGGCGGCGCAGCTGTTCGAAGGGTCACGGTCAGGATATCGACCGGCGCTCCGGAGTCCAGTGTCTCCCGTGATGGCCGCGAGTCGACGATGCTCCCGAGTGCCTCGAGGGCCAGGAGTGCCTGAAGGGCGCGGACGCCAGACCAGGGCCCCGCGTCAAACCGGACCATTATCCGGAGCGTGGCGCCAGTGGCCGCATCCGATAGCTCCGCGCTGGCCCCGCTGGGCGGAACAGGCGGGGAAGGCGGGGTCGTGCCTGTCGTCTGCAGACGCTCGATCAGGTCGGCCACGGCGACGGTACGGCCGTCCTCAGGCGCTTCGGCAGAGGCCCGGAGGATCAGGCGGAGGCGATCGACTGCCGCGAGAAGTGCATCAATCAGCGGGCGATTCGGTGTCTGCTCCCCGTGACGGACCCGGTCGAGGAGCGTCTCCATTACATGGGTCAGCTCGGCCATGCCGGCCAGTCCTACTGTCGCCGCCGATCCCTTGAGCGTGTGCGCGGCGCGGAAGATCTCGTGGATGGTCTCCCGGGGATCGGGCTCACTCTCCAGCCGGACCAGTCCGTCCTCGAGGATCTGGAGGAGCTCCTCGGCCTCCTGCATGAAGACCCGAAGCTCGTCGGGTGAGATCTCGAAGTGATCCATCGGCGTCACGAATCGGTCGTGATCCGGTCGAGGTCCAGGAGCATGATCAGGCGGTCCTGGAGACGGGCGATCCCGCGGACGAATCCCTCCCCCTCGCTCGTCACGACCGCACTGGGCGGCTCAATCGCCTCACCCGGAATGCGCAGGACCTCGGTCACCGCATCGACGATCACCCCGACTGTCTGGCCGGCCAGGTCGAGGATCACCACCCGGCTCGAGCGAGTGCGCTCAGAGGGACTGAAGCCAAAGCGGCGGCAGAGATCCACGACCGGGATGACCGCGCCGCGCAGGTTCATCACCCCTTCGACATAGGGGAGCGAGCGCGGGACGTGGGTGATCTCCGGCACGCGGCGGATCTCCTGGACCCGAGCCACGTCGACCCCGAAGTATTCATTTGCCAAGTTGAAGACGACGACCTGCTCCTCGGGAGCAGATTCGGTCTGGACGGTATTCACAGTCGTGCTCCTCCTTGTGGTGCGGTCGGCGCGCACACTCGGTAATCGTCGGGAATCGGATGGATCGCCCGGCGGCGCGGCCATGTGGGCCGTGCCTCAGTCGTCGAGCGGCGCGGTGGGGGTTCCGATTACCTCAGTGATCCGGACGCCGAAGCGCTCGTCGACGACGACGACCTCGCCCCGAGCCATAGGCACCCCGTTGACCAGGATGTCGACCGGGGCACCGGCCTGGCGGTCTAGCTCGACGACTGAGCCGGCCCGCAGGGCCAGTACCTCCCGAACGAGGAGGCGGGTGCGGCCCAGCTCGACCGTAACCCGAAGGGGAACGTCGCGGATGAGCTCGATGCTCTGCGGTGCTCCACCTTCTGCCGAGCTGGAGAACGAGGGCAGGCTAACCGGGCTTGCCTCCCGCATTGCCGGGTCTGGCTCACGCGGCGTGCTCATTGTCTCGGGTGATCGTTCGGCTTGATCCATCCCTGCACTCCCTCTTGCGTGCTGTGGTCAGGCAGTCTCGAATTACTGAATGACGAACTGCTGGAAGTAGACTGCCCGGAGCTGGTGATCGGGCAGGCGCTGCTGAAGGCCGGTAAGGAGTTGCTGGCGCAGAGCCTCTTTGCCGGCTGGCTTCAGCAGCTCGGTCGAGGTTTTGGCAGCCAGGGTTGTGATCAGGTAATCCTCGACTGCCGGGAGCCGCGGTGCGAGGTCGGCGGCCAGGGCGTCTTCCTGTTGCTTGAGGGCGTCGCCCTTGAGCTCGCCCGCATGATGCCGCGGATCGGTGAACTCGAGGGTGATCTGAATCTTCAGATAATGGAAGGAGCCATCATCGGCCAGATTGACCACCCGTTCGGGCATGGTGTAGCTCAGGGTGCCGCTGGCCGCGGTTGCAGTGCTTGCCGCCCCGGCCTGCTGGGTGGCCAGAGGAAGGAGCTTGAGCTGCCAGGCACCGGCCAGGAGGGCGATGGTGATGATGACCGGTGCCACAATGGGAACGATACCCTTCACTGGGAACCTCCGGATGGTGGATGGGGGTGGACCAGGACCAGGTCGACCCGACGGTTGCGCAGCCGTCCCTCGCGGGTCGCGTTCGAGGCGACCGGGCGGTACTCGGCGTAGCCGGCCGCGCTGAGGCGGCTCGGGTCGAACCCGGCCACATCAATCAGGTAGCGGGTGACAACCAGCGCCCGACTGACCGAGAGTTCCCAGTTCGAGGGATACGGTCCGGGGTCGGGCTGGACGTTATCGGTGTGCCCCTCGACCCGCACGTCGTAGGGGAGCGGGCGGATCGCCCGGGCGACCCCATCCAGGATGCGCCGCCCATCGGGACGCAGGTCGGTCCGTCCGGCATCGAAGAGAAGCACGCCGTACAGACTGACGACCAGCCCATCCGGGCGGACGTCCACGGCGATGTTCCCCCGGGCGCCTGCGGGCACCAGGCCGGCGAGGCGGGCCCGGAGCTGGGCGGCGACCTCTGCGTCCGGGCTGGGGGCGGTGAGCGCCGGTTCGGGGGTTGCCTCGACGCCGCTGGTTGTCGGCTGGGGCTGATCGATGATCGCCCCGGCATCGGCCAGGGTATTCGCGTCCTGGCCCTGCAGAACATCGATGTGGAAGGCCCGCTGGAGCCCTTCCTGGAACTGCCGGAAGCGCTGTATGTCAGCCTTGGAGATGCTGTACATGATGATGAAAAGCGCCAGCAACAGGGTGAGCATGTCGGCGTAGGTAACGAGCCAGCGATCCCGGCTCGCGCCGCCGTGTCCGCCCGCCATCAGGCCGCCTCCGTTCGGGTCGCCGGCATCGACCGCGGCGCGCTGGATGCCGCGGCAGTGCTATCCGAGCGCTTGCCCGGCGCCAGGTAGACCTCGAGCTTGTCCCGGACGATCCGGGGGTTGTCGCCCGCCTGGATCGCCAGTATCCCCTGGAGCATGAGGTGGCGGAGCTGCTCCTCGGCTTCGCTGCGGCTCCGGAGCTTGTTCGCCAGGGGGAAGAAGATCAGGTTCGCACTGCCCACGCCGTAGAGCGTGGCGACGAAGGCGACGGCGATCCCGGCGGCGAGCTTGGTCGGGTCGTCCACCTGGCTGAGTACGTGGATGAGCCCGAGCACCGCTCCCAGGATGCCGAGGGTAGGGGCGAAGCCGCCCATGGTGTCGAACATGGTGTAACCGGTCCGGTGGCGCTCCCGGGTCGCGGCGATGTCTGCCTCCAGCACCTGACGGATGATCTCCTCGTCGGCCCCGTCTACAACGAGCTGGAGGCCCTTGCGGAGGAACGCATCTGGCAGGCGAGCCGCGTCGGCTTCCAGGCTCAGAACCCCATCCTTGCGGGCGCGGGTGGCCAGGTCGACGAAGAGGTCGACCAGTTCGTTCGCCGGGGTAGCCTTCTCGACCAGCGCTGTCCGGAGGAGTACCGGCAGGCGCATGACATCCGCCGTGGGGTTGCTGGCGATCGTTGCCCCCAGCGTCCCGCCGATGACGATAAAGAAGGCAGGCAGGCTGAGGAGACTTTCGAGCCGGGTCTGGTCCAGCACGGCCCCCAGGAGGACAGCCCCAATCCCCAGGATGATGCCGAGCGCAGTTGTCTTATCCATCAGTCAACCCTTTGTTCTCCCTGATCTCCCGACGCTCCCGCACTGCCGCGGACGCTCCGCTGGTAAGCGACGACGCGGGCAACGACCTCCGCGACCGTCTCGGCGGCGAGGAAGTGCTTGCCGTCGATCGTCGTGATGACGGTGTCCGGGCGGGCCTCGATTGTTTCGATACGCTCGGCGTTGAGCACATACGTGCTCCCGTCGAGGCGGGTCAGGTAGATCACTGCTTCAGCTCTCGCTCACGTTCCCGATGGAGGCATTGTCGCGGTGCAATCCGAGCCGCACCGCGGCTGGAGAAGAGAGTGGCTCCCCCGGCGTGCGTGCCGCCAGGGTGGGCACGCGGGCAGTCGGGCCGTCTGCGCCGCCGGGGAAGCCCGTTCCACCGGGGCCGGCGAGGCGAGCGTACACGACCAGTCGCTGGTCGTAGGCCCGCCGGACCCGATCGAAGATGCCGCCGCAGGTGATCAGATTCAGGCGCGGCGGGCCGGCAAGGGTGAAGATCGTCGAGAGCGGAGCCTCGTCAGATGGGTAGGAGCCGGTCCCCTCGACGACAAACTGGAGGGTCGTTCCCCCGAGAAGGTCGATCTCAATGCGGTCACCGGGCCGCAGCTCGTGGAGCGACCAGAAGACGGCTGGGCCGTGCACTGAGTCGACATGCCCGGCGATAACGCTGGCACCAGGCTCGCCCGGGATGGGGCCGTAGCCGTACCAGCCGACATCCTCGAAGCGCCGGGGCGCGCTCATAGTCCCGTTTGCCTCCAGCCCGACGACTTCGACGCTCGCATCCACGTGGATGCGTGGGATCCGGAGCCGGGTGGGCAGCCGGAGCGGCCCGCTCCCGGTGGGCACCGGCCCACTGGGCGTGGCGGTCGGTGACGGTGCCACCGTGGGCGGGACGGTCGGCGTGGGCGGCACGACAGTCAGGGTCGGGGACGCGGCCGGGGACGGCGTTGTAGTCGCCAGGGCAGGCGTGCTCCGTCCGGATGCGGGAATGATGCCCTGGCAGCCGGACAGGAATAGGGCGAACCCGACCAGAAGGACTGCCAGCACGATATGCCGGCGGATCCAGCCGGCTGGCGGTCTGGCGATGCACCAGAATAGTGCAAACGGTGCGGAATGACACCTCATCACGATCACGGTCAGGCAGGAGTGGCGCGGGCGCCGCAGGCAGGCCGGAGGACGCGGCATGTGGGCAGTGAAATTCCTGTCACAATAGTGCCATGAAGTTCATCTTGTCCTAGATGGCCCCCATGGGACAACAGAACAGGGGACAGGAGGCATCGCGGGGCCTCTGCCGTGCGAGGCTGGGGCCAGCAAGGGGCGGCAGACGCCCGCTGCGATTGCCCGTCTGGCGATGGCTCATCTGGCGATGGATGCGGGGAGGGTGAATGCGAGGAGGAGGGTGAATACGAGAAGGAGAACCGCCCGCGGACCGGCTGTCGGAAAGGACTGGGCCCCGGCTGCTGGAGGCGGGACGGTATCCTGGCGGGGGGGGATCAGTCAGTACCGTCGGACCGATCCGTACGGGGAGCCGGGGCAGGATCTACCGCTGGCTCGGCCGGATGTGGTGCGGGCACGGGGGAAGCCGGCGGCCGCTGGACGGGGTCCTGGCAGGCCGGGCAGAGGCCGCGGATGTCGGTGGGCCAGAAGCCGGGCGGGGCGGCCTCGAACAGCGGCGCGGCCGCGACCGGCCCCCAGGCCTCGCAGGCCGCGCACCACCACGCGACGGTACCGAGACGGGCGAGGAGCATCCGGGCCTTCGGGCCGCGGAGAGCGCTGCTGACGCGCTTGACTGTTCGGAGGCCCGGGGTGACAGCCATCTCCTCGGCGAGGCGGCGGTGGATCTCGGCGGGGCCGGACCGCGGGTGCTCGGCCAGATTCGCGACGATGTAATCACGCCCCGGCAGTCGGCGGCTCGAGCCAAGGATCTCCCGAAGCAGGTTCGGGTTCTGGTACAGGGCGCCAACTGGTACGAGCGGGGCACCGCGGCCGCGCGGCGTTCGGGAGGCAGACCCCGGACGGCGGAACGGTGCCTCCTGGCAGGCCGCGCAGAAACCGCCGAGGTCGAGGGGAAGGATACCCCTTCCGCGCAGTTCCTGAACGGCGGCTGCACCGGCCGTCTCGATCGCGCGGCCGCATCCCCAGCAGACCCAGCACGGACCGGTCAGCCGCCAGCGGGCGAGTCCGCCGGTCGGGCTCGCCAATCGGTCGAGAAGACGGTAGGCAGTGCGTCGGTGGACCGTCGTGCCTGCGGCGGCCAGCGCTTCTACCAGCGCCGATGCGCCGAGCCCCGGACGCTCGAGGAATGCGGCGGTGAGGGCAAGCCGCTCTGCGGTCTGACGCAGGCCGAGCGCGCGCAGGAGTGCTCGGGCCCGACCGTTCTGCTCCGTGGTCGCTACTCCTCAGTGCCCTCGCGGTCAGTCTCCGCGGGCCCGGTGACCGCCGCAAGCGAGTCGGTCGAGAAGCGGTCCGTGCCGTCGGCTCCGGCGGCCGCCTCCAGATCGCGGCGGAGCCGATCGGTGACCTCAGCGATCTGCTCTGGGATCTCGGCGAGGGCGACGATCTGCCGCCCGGCCCGGAGGCAGCCCCGGGCCATGTTCGCACCCCCGAGCTCGGGTAGAAGGACCGTTGCATCAGGGCGGGAGAAGATGCGCACCAGGTGGTAGAGCAAGCCCGGGTGGAACTCCGGCAGCCAGCGGGCGCGCCGCCCCGGACCGGCATACTTCCAGAGGTGGCTGAGCGCGGCTTCCTCGACTGTCGCTACCTCCCGGGGCTGGTGCCCGGAGAGCGGGGCAGCCCACGACTGCCGCCAGCGCTCCTCGCGGTCTCCCTCTAGCCCCGGCAGGACTGGCGCCGCGGCGAGGATGAGGCGGGCCGGCCCCTTTGGTGCCAGCACCTGATCCGGATGGGGGACGGCGTAGGCAGGGCCGTGCAGGCTCGGGTCGTCGAGAACGAGCGTACCCCCGATCGCCCAGTCGGTCTCCTGGAGAGCGGCGATCGCTCCCACCAGGACCGGGAGCCCGGGATGCAGCGGTGTGGAGAGCGGTACGATCAGCAGCAGGCGGCCGCCGGGCTGGATCGCCCGACGCCAGGCGGCGAGACAGCGCCGGAGGCGCGGCTCCCAATCGGCGGTGAAAGAGACGTGGGACGGGGTCAGGAACGGCTGGGCCAGCGGCTCGAGCCAGCTCGGCGCGGCGATGATCAGGTCGACCGCGGGAAGCACAGGGAAGGGGAGCGCGTCCGGGGAGCCGTGGTGGACGGTGAGATTCCCGACCCGGATCGGGGCTGGTCCGACGGTCGAAGGGGCCGGAGGGCGGGACGCAGCTCGGGCCGATGGTGCGTCTGACGTGTTCGCATCCTCGTCCGTGGGCCAGAGGGCGGGCGCATCCTGGACGTCGAGGATGAAGGTCCCTGCGGCGGTCTGGGCGGCGCGGTTGATGCTCTCGTGGACGACCTCGTCGCGCTGTTCGGAGAGCAGTGGCTCGTTGCGCTCGGTGAGCGCATTGAGGATGTCGCTCCCGCGCAGATCGCCGGGCTGTTGTTCCTGGCGGAGCCGGTCGATGATGTCGATGGCGAGCTCGTCGTCCGGGCGGGGCAGGCCGAGGCGTTCCTCTGCCGCGCGCAGGCGCTCGTCGGCCGCGGCCATCTCAGCTTGCTCGACGCCGCGGACGCTGATCCCCATGAGCTTCGCGACGATGACCCGCAGCTCCCAGGGCCGGGGCTGGCGCAGAGAGGCGCGCCGAATCGCGCGCTTCCAGACCTGGATCTCCCCGCGGATCTCTTCGACCGTCTTCTGGCGCTGGAAGTTCGCCGCTGCAATCACCAGGTCCACGTCGGCCCGCCGCGGGAGTGCCGCAGGATCGACCAGCCGAACTGGCACCCTGTCCAGGCCGCAGGCGCGTGCGGCAAGCACGCGGCGCCAGCCTGAGAGCACCAGTATGTCCCCGGGGCCGGCGCCGGTCTCGTCATCCGGGTCCGCTTCGAGCCCAAGGATCGGCTCGATAATTCCCAGCGCGGCGATTGACTGGACGAAGAGGGCACCATTGCTGGTCTGGAAGACCTCCCGCTCCGGTACCGCGCCGTACAGGCGTGCGTGGAGCGGGTGACGGATCAGGCGATCGAGCGCAATCTCCTGGACAGCACCGCACTGTGGGCACGGAGGCAGGTGGTGGCAGACCTGGCCGGCCTGGCAGCCGGGGCAGGTACCGCAGCCGGGGGCCGACCGACAGTCTGCGCAGCGCTGGAGGATCGGCAGGCTAACCCGTCCGTCTTCGCGCAGGATCCCGATCGAGCGGAACCACTCGGTCAGGTCGGGAATTGTATCCGTGTGCTGGGTGACCCTGGTCATTTCGCTCCCCTTTCGCGGCGCGGTTGCAACCGGCGCCTCGGTCCGGCCTCGACCTCAGGCCACCTGCTGGCCGAACGCGGGTGCGCCGTCCGGCGAGGGCTCGGGCGCGACTGCTCGGGGAGCGAGCGCGTCGGCACCGTGCTCCAGAAGCCGGGCGAGGCCGGAGGCCCCGAGGGGATAGGATAGCACAACGCCTCCCGCCCGACTGCTCGGGAGATCGTCCGGGGTGAGCCCGGCGGCGGCAAGACGAGCCTCTTCCTCTGGGGTCAGACGGGGCAGTCCTCGCGCCTGGCGCTGATTCCAGTGGTGGACAGCCGATGCTTCCCAGTCCTGGCAGAGCCGCAGTACCCGTCGCACGGACCATTGATGGCGCTCCGCCTCCCGCAGGACGGCCATGGCGAAGTCGGGATCGAGCGCGGCGATCACCGGGCCAACTGCCGAGACCACCCGATGTTCCAGGTGCGGGGGTGATGCCTGGAGGATCTCGATGGTCTGGAGAGCGCGCAGGAGTTCGGTGACCCGCCGGCGCTTGGTACTGGCATACCGATAGAAGCCGGTTTCCGCATCGCGGATGCCGGGCTGGTTCAGGATCTGCCACGCCCGGGCCTCGGCGAGCCAGTGGATCGGCCGGAGGAGCGCGGCCTTGGCCGCGATGACCTTCATCGTCTCCAGGCTTGTCCCCGGCGGGAGGAGATGCGCGGTAAGGCGGCGACTCGATCGGCCAATTGCAACCAGCAGGGCCAGTGGTCCCAGGTACCAGAACGTGCCATTCCGGGCCGGCGCGACGTAGGGAATAGGGGGATCAATGCCCGCGATAACGAGATCGGCGAAGGTATGGATGACCTCCTGTCCCTCGGGCAGGAAGAGGACGGGCTCCTCCGGATGGAAACGGGGGATGCGTAGTTCTCGCACCACGAAGGTGCGCACGCCCGGTGCGGCGGTATTCGATCCCTGCATCACGATCGCGCGTTCCTCCTCCACGGCGCATTGCCGTGTCCTGGGAGATCAGCCGGATCCGGGGCCCGGCCGCTGGCGCGCGCATGGCCCCGGTCACAAGGCTATTCTAGGGGGGCCGGAGACGGGCCAGTATAGGAGCAAAGTACTGAGGCGGTTCACCGATTCGGGGGACCGCGCGATCAGAGAATGAGCCGACGCGGATAGATATGTCGCGTGGTAGACTCGGGCCATCCGGGGAACGCCTGATCACCAGCAGATATTTCAAGGGGGAAGGCTATGCCCGTACTCACCGGTGCACAGGCACTCGTGCGCGCCCTCGAGGCGCACGGCGTCCGTTTCGTCTTCGGCATCGCTGGGACACACAACCTGCCCATCTTCGACGCCCTGCGGGAGGCGCGGGTGATCCGGACGATCGTCGCGCGGCACGAGCAGGGCGCGGCGTTCATGGCCGATGGTCATGCCCGGGCGACCGGGCGGCCGGGCGTCGTCGTGACCGTCACGGGTCCAGGGGTGACGAATACGCTGACTGCGCTGGGCCAGTCCTACTCCGACTCAGTGCCGGTCCTGCATATCGCGACCCAGTTGCCCACGGATCGGGTTGATCAGGAGTGCGAGGACTTTCACGAGCTTCGCCAGTCGCTCCAGGTCACCGGGGCGGTGACCGCCTGGAGCGCCCGAGCCCGGAGTGCCGCCGAGATTCCGGCCCTGGTTTCCGAGGCGTTCCGCCGCTTCGCCGCGGAGCGGCCCCGTCCGATCTTTCTCGAGGTGCCGCTCGATCTCCTGAGTGTGCGGGCGGAGGTGGCCGATCCGACCCCGATCGAGCCGCGCCGGCGGGCCCCGGAGGACGCGCCGATAGCGGCCGCCGCGCGACTGCTGGCCGCGGCGCGCCGCCCACTCATCTACGCGGGAGGTGGGGTAATCGCCAGCGGGGCAACGCGTGCACTGGTTGATCTGGCCGAGCTTCTGGGGGCACCGATGCTGGTCAGCGCAAACGGCAAGGGCGCGGTGCCCGAGGATCATCCCCTGTTTCTGGGCGGCGGCTGGGGAGCGCACGCCTTTGGACGAGAGGAGCTTGCCGTAGCCGACGTGGTGCTGGCGGTCGGGGCGCGCTTTGGCCCGCTCCCAACCGCCTACTGGCGTCTTGCGATCCCTGGCACGCTGATCCATATCGACCTGGATGCACGTGAGATCGGGAAGCACTACCCGCCTGCGGTGGGTATCGTTGCGGACGCCCGCCTGGCGCTCGAGGCACTGCACGCGGCAGTAGTGGAGGCGGGGCGCGTGGGGCCGGGCCGGCCCTGGTGCGATATTGTCGCGGCACGGGGCCGGTGTCTGGAGGCGATCCGAGCCCGCGCGGGTGCTTACCTCGACTGCCTGGCCGGTCTCCGGAAGATTCTGCCGCCAGAGGCGATCCTCTTTAACGACCTCACGAGCGTGGCTTACTGGTCGTCAGCGGGCTTTCCAGTCACTCAGCCGCGCACCTACCACTATCCGACCGGCTTCGGCTGTCTCGGCCACGCCTTCCCGGCGGCGATTGGGGCACGCCTGGCCTGCCCGGACCGTCCGGTCGTCGCACTGGCCGGTGACGGTGGCTTCCTCTTCACCGGCCAGGAGCTCGCGACCGCCATCCTCTATAGGGTGCCGGTCGTGTGCGTCGTCTTCAATGATCACGCCTACGGGGCGGTCAAAGTCGATCAACTGGTGCACTTCGCCGGGCGCGCCTTCGCCAACGATCTCCGCAGCCCGGACTTCGTCCGCCTTGCCGAAGCGTATGGTGCGCGTGGGTGCCGGGTCGAGTCGCTGTCGGATGTGCCGGAGGCTGTTGCCGAGGCGCTCCGGGGTGATGAGCCCGCGATCATCGAGGTTCCAGTGTCGCCGGTGATTCCTCCCTGGATCACCTGAGCCAGGGCGCCGGTACGGAATTCATACGCACCTCTCACGGGACAGCTGGTCCGGCGCGCGCGATAATGGGGGCCTGGTATTCCCTTGCGTTCCCTCACCAGGCAGTGCGGGGGCGTGGTGCGGTACACGATACCATTTGACCCCAGGTTCGCGAGGCCGCATGGCAGACATTGATGAGTTCCTGACCGTTGAGGAGGCGGCGAACCTCCTCCGGGTGCATCCAAAGACGATCCGCCGGTGGTGTGCGACGCGGCGTCTGCCCTCGGTCATGGCCGGACGTTCCTATCGGATCCGCCGGGCTGATCTGGTCGGAGCGGGAGAGGCATCACCGCCAGTCCGGGCATCGCAGGACGGTGTCCGGATCATCGCCATTGCCAACCAGAAGGGTGGTGTAGGAAAGACGACCACCGCGATCAACCTCGGTGCAGCGCTCGCCGAGCGGGGGCTCCGGGTGCTTCTCGTTGATGTCGACCCACAGGCGAGCGCGACCCTGGCCCTGACTGGTCGGGAGGATGTGACCCCGAGCCTTGCTGAGGTACTGCTCAGCGCGATGCCCGCCGCGCGCGCGGTGATCGGGACGAGCGTACCCGGTGTCTTCCTCCTACCCAGCAACATCACCCTGGCCAACGCCGAGGTCCAGCTCCTGACGGCGGTCGGGAGAGAGCTGGTCCTCCGCCCGGTGGTGGCAGCGCTTGCGCCGGAGTATGACCTGATCCTGCTGGACTGCCCGCCGTCGCTCGGGATCCTGACCGTCGCGGCGCTGATGGCCGCGCGTGAGATCATTGTACCGGTCCGCTGTCACCTTCTAAGTATGGTCGGCCTGCGCCAGTTCTTCGATACGGTGGAGCTGGTGCGGACGCGGCTGGCCCACCACGGCCTGCACCTGACTGGCATCCTGGTGAACCAGGGGACGATCCGGAGTGGTGGCATCCCGCGGGGCACGGCCTACCGGAACGTTGTGGAGATTCTGCGTCGGACCCACGGCGCCCGGGTGTTCGAGACGTCGATTCCGGATGCCGTGGCGATTGAGGAGGCGCACCAGTCGGCGACGAGTGTGACGCGCTGGCAGCCTCACAGTCCGGTCGCCGAGGCCTACCGCAATCTCGCTGAGGAGGTGATCCGCCGTGGCGAGCGGACGTAAGCGGACCCGCCGCCTGCCGGACCTGGCGCTCCTGACCAGTACCATCGAGGCCGCCGAACTCGCCGACGTGCCGCCCGCGGTAGAGCCTCGCCGCGAGGTCCGGCTGGATTCCCTCTGGCTCGATCACCAGCCGCGCGAGATTGTGCCGGAGGAGGTGCTGCAGCGTCTTATCGATGAGGATCGGGCCCAGCCCGCAACCCTGCTGCCCGCGCTTGAGGAAGCGGCGGGCGTTGATCCCTACTACCGGGGCGTACTCGAGCGCCTGCACGGTCTCGCCCGGAGCATCCAGACCCAGGGCGTGCTTCAGCCGATTGAGGTTGTGAATAAGCAGGGGCGTCTGGTCGTACGGGACGGACACCGACGCTGTCTGGCATCACTTCTGGCAGGTCGGGAGGCGGTGCCGATGATCGAGGTCGAGGAGCCCTCTGAACTGGAGGCGGTGGCCCGACCGCTGATCGTGAACGTGCAGCGGGAGGACCTGACCGCTGTGGAGAAGGGCGCGGCACTGCTCCGCCTGGCCCGTCTGGTAGCCCGGCGGCTGGCCGAGGAGGGAGGCATGGCGGCGGGGGCGGTGAGCCTGGAGGAGCTTCTGGGCGGCTCCGCGCCGGATGCAGATGAGGAGGATGGGGGGACGGCGGGACCGACCGCGGCGGCCGGAGAGTCGCGCGCGTTGGCGGCGGCGGTGCGGGAGCGGGTCTGCGCTATGGTCGGCCTGCAGCCGCGGACCTACTATCGCCTGCTCGCCCTGAATCGGCTGACCCCGACCGCGCGGGCAATCGGGCGGCACCTGACCGAGAACCAGCTCCGCCCGATCGTGGCGCTGCCAGCCGAAGAACAGGCAGAGATTGTTGCCTTTGCCGTGAAGCGCGGGCTGAGCTCGAAGGAGATCGCCACTCTAGCGCGAGTGGTGCGGAGTGGGGATCGAGATGCGGTGGCCCGGGTGATGGCCCGGCTGGCACGTGAGGAGGCTGGCCGCCGCCGCACGGCAGTCTCCTGGGAGCCGCTTCTCCATGCCGTTCCTCGCGATCTCTGGCGGCGCTGCCAGGCCCTGCGCGCAGAGCTCGAGGCACTGCCCGGGCCACAGCGGGAGGCGCGCCTTGCCGCGATGTGGGAGCAGGCCCGCCTGCTCCGGGCGCTCGCGGCGGAGTTCGAGGAGATCTTTGCCGTGTACAGCTATGCCGGCCCGGCTGACCTGTCGGGGGGCGGTCTTCAGTGACCGCGCGGTCACTGAAGAC
>JADGGD010000199.1 GCA_019690095.1 Chloroflexota bacterium | reverse complement strand
CAGTCCCCCCGGTGCTGATCTTTACTCCCACTTTCAATAACTTCTCCCTTCTTCTGAAGACGACTCCCTTTATGCGTTATCTGAACAATACGATGATCATCGCCAGTGCCACAACGCTGAGCTCGCTGTTTTTCGGCTCACTTGCGGCGTATAGCTTCGCCCGCTTTCGCTATCCTGGATCTGATCTTCTGCCGCTTTTCTACCTTGTGCTTCGCATGCTGCCGCGGTTCGTTCTGGTAATCCCGTACTATTTGCTTTTGCGAACGCTTGGCCTGCTCAATACCCATGTCGGCCTGATCCTGGCCTATACGACTTTTGCCTTGCCCTTCGTGATTTGGATGATGATTGGTTTCTTCAAGGAGATTCCGGTCGAGCTGGAGGAAGCGGGGATGGTCGATGGCGCCGGTCGTCTGGGAGTACTGGTACGTATTGTCCTCCCGCTCGCCCTGCCTGGTCTGGCAGCGACGGCGATCTTCGCCTTTCTGCTCGGCTGGAATGAACTCCTGTTCTCGATCGTCCTGGCCGGGCGCGATACCCGAACGCTCGCCCAGATGCCGCTCACCTTCGAGACCGACCGAGGGACCGACTGGGGGCTGGTCATGGCAGCCGGTACCCTGATCCTACTCCCCGTCATCGTGTTCGCGCTGGCCGTGCAACGCTATATCCTGCGCGGCATGACTCTCGGCGCGGTCAAGGGATAGAGCAGCAAGCAGGAGCCTGCTCCTCCCCCATCGCACGCACACACCGAGGGAGACTATGATGAGGCGTCAGTATCGGAATCTTCCCCTGGATGCGGTCGTGCTCCTCCCCCTGGCCGAGCACCCCCGGCCAGCGCCGAGCCTGTTCCAGGAGCGCGCCGCGCTCAATCGACGCTATCTGATGAGCTTGTCCAGTGAAAACCTGCTCCAGAACTACTACCTGGAAGCCGGGCTGTGGGCCACGCGCGGCCGCCCCGACGGGATTCACTGGGGCTGGGAGTCCCCCACCTGCCAGCTCCGGGGCCATTTCCTGGGACACTGGCTGTCGGCAGCAGCCCGCTGGTCCGCCGCGACCGGGGACGCCGAGATGAAGGCAAAAGCGGACCACATCGTGGCAGAGCTGGCCCGCTGCCAGGAGGCGAATGGCGGAGAGTGGGCCGGCTCCATCCCCGAGAAGTACTTCGATTGGCTGGCCCGCGGCCGATGGGTCTGGGCCCCCCACTACACCGTGCACAAGACCCTGATGGGTCTCTTCGAGATGTATGCCTACACGGGCAACCAGCAGGCCCTGGAGATCATGGTCCGCTGGGCCCGCTGGTTCCATCGGTGGACAGGCCAGTTCAGTCGGACCCAGCTCGATGACATCCTCGACGTCGAAACCGGCGGAATGCTCGAGGTCTGGGCCGACCTGTATGCGGTCACCGGGGAGCGGGAGCACCGCGAACTCCTCGAGCGCTATGACCGGCCACGCCTGTTCGAGCGCCTGCTTGAGGGGAGCGATGTCCTGACGAACCAGCACGCCAACACGACGATCCCCGAGATCCACGGGGCGGCGCGAGCCTGGGAGGTGACCGGCGTCGACCGCTGGCGGCAGATCGCCGAAGCCTACTGGCGCCAGGCAGTGACCGCGCGCGGCTTCTACTGTACGGGTGGGCAGACCTGTGGCGAGTACTGGACCCCTCCCAATGAGCTGGCGGCACGGCTCGGCGAGAAGACCCAGGAGCACTGCACGGTCTACAATATGATGCGGCTGGCAGAGTACCTCTACCGCTGGACCGGCGAGGTGGCCTACCTCGATTACTGGGAACGCAACCTCTATAACGGCATCCTGGCCCAGCAACACCCCCAGACCGGCATGGTCTCCTACTTCCTCCCCCTGGCTCCGGGCGCGACCAAGAATCGCCCCACCCTGCCGCGCGAGGAGAAGACAACCTGGGGTCATCCCACTGAGGATTTCTGGTGCTGTCACGGCACGCTGGTCCAGGCCCACGCGGCGCCCGGGGCCAGCGTCTATTACGAGACCGATGATGGGCTGGTCGTCGCCCAGTACATACCGACGGCGGCGCGCTGGCGCTTCCAGGGGGTGCCGATCACAATCACCCAGACCCACGATCCGCAGCTTGATCGTCCCCACCGACCGAGTGCGCTCGTCGTCGACCTGCGCGTTCGTGCGGAGCGGCCGGTTACCTTCCGCCTGCGGATTCGCCTCCCCTGGTGGCTGAAGGGGAAGCCGACGCTCACCCTCAACGGCGAGCGCCTGGGGGGAGAAGTTAGTCCGGCCAGCTTTGCGACGGTCGAGCGGACCTGGCAGGATGATCACCTGCGGATCGAGCTCCCCCGTGGTCTGACCCCCTGCCCGCTCCCTGATGACCCGGAACGGGTGGCCTTCCTCGATGGACCGGTGGTACTCGCAGGGCTCTGCGCGGGCGAGCAGACCCTCTATGGGGATTGGGAACACCCAGAGACCTTCCTGGTGCCCGACAATGAGCGGGAGTGGCGAAGCTGGAAGCCCGGCTATCGGACCCGCGGCCAGGAGCGTAATATCCGCTTCCTGCCCCTCTACGAGATCATCGATGAACGCTATACCGTCTACTTCCCCGTCCGGCGTAGCTCGACCCGCGCGTGACGGCACGGCGACACGTTCCAGCCACCGTGATTATCAGGGACTGTCGGAGTCAGCGAGTGCGGGGCGAGAGGCGGCTGGCGTGGAGGAGTGATCCCTTCATCATCGTCGTCCATCGCCGGCGGTCCACCCCTTAGCAATTAGCAATCAGACCGCCGGTGATGGATGTGGCCGTCCGCAAGGAATCAGAGGATAGATGACCTGCCAGCCTCCGTCTCCGTGGGCGGTCGCGGCCGCGGGATACCCTGTGGCGATGATCGGAGGGGTCCGGGGCGTGATGGTGCGGGAAGCTGCGAGCGGACGGCCAGGCGGAATCAGGCGCCAGCAAGACGCCACGGGCGCCAGCCAGTCAGCCAGCGTGCCGCGATATAGGAGCCGATCACGAGGAGGGCGGCGCCCGCCTGGCAGACCAGCCCCTCAGCCGTGGGAAAGATAGCGAACCAGACCCCCAGCCAGCCGGGGAGATCCACACCAATATCGGTACTCCCGATCCAGCCAGCGAGCTGAAGCTCCTGGATGCTCTCTCCGACCATCACGATCAGGACGCCCCCAAGCATGATGCCGGTGAGAACGAGCATGCGGCGGTACGGGAGACGGTGATGGGCAAGGAAGGTCAGCACCGCCACAATAGCTGTCAGAGCGAGGCCGATGAGCGTACCCTGCAGGATGACGGCAGATCCCGCCTGGAGGCGGAGGTTCTGCAGGAAGAGCACGACCTCGAAGCCCTCCCGGTAAATGGCGGTGAAGCCGAGGAGAATCAAACCGGTCAGGGTGCGGTTGGATTCCTCACCCTGCGCCTCGAGGATCTCCCGGCCGCGGCGATTGTGATGGGAGATCCAGCCAGTCCAGTAGATCTTATGGAAGAACCAGTTCATGATGATGAGAAGAACAACGATCGCGAGCAGACCGGTGGCAGCCTGGATATCCAGCTCGGGCGCATTGATCGCGGAGATCAGAGCGACGACAATGAACCAGGTCACCAGGGTGGCAAGGAAGGCCAGACCCGCGCCGAGACCGATCGGGCGCCCGAGACGGGGGTCCTTCCGAACGAGGCTCGCCGAGATCGCCGCAAGAACGAGAATCGCCTCAAGCCCTTCCCGGAATACGAGAATGCCGGTATCCACAACAACTGCCGCCGGACTGAGGTTCGGGGCCGTGGGATCCGGGACGCCGTGGGCGGTGAGCGCCTGCCAGACCAGGATCGCTGCGATGCTGAGAACTGCTGCGGTAACAAGGACGGTCCGAAGGAGGGGCGCGATTCGCTCGAAGGCCGCGCGACGGCCAGGAGGCACGGCGATCATGCGCGTACGGCTCCTCTTAACTTTATGCTCGCTCCCAGGCACTCACTCCCCAAGGAGGAATGGATGCCGGGTAAAGATTAGGTTAGGCTAACCTCACATAGCGTAGAGGAGCCGCCTGGACTGTGTCAAGGGTTTTCCGGTGGATTATCTCCCCAGCCCGGCCGGTCTGCCCTGGAACGGCCCCGGTCGGCCCCGCGGACGGTTCGGCGCCGGCTCCGGGTGGGCAGCACGGAATCCTGGCAGGGCACAGCGGCTGTCATCCCCAGGGGAGGATGAGCCCCTGGATCAGTGCGCTATACTGGTGCATTATACTGGACTGGAATCTGACCCCCGGCGGCATCCGGTACTGACAGGCGAATGATCAGACGCATGGATTGACTTCCGGATGGTGGGAGGGCAACCAGCCATCGAGCCGCCAGTCAATCCATGTACCCTTTCGACCCGATGCGCCGTATTGCTGGCCGGGGGTCCCCCGAATGGGCTACGGTGGGGGGTGGTCATCGGTCGGGGACGGGCGTAGAGTGGAGGAAGGAACACTGCCGTGCGCGAGTCGTCTATGCCAGGCCGTATTCTCGTCGTCGATGATGACGCACGGGTTGCTGACGTCCTGACCGCCTTGCTTCAGATCGCAGGCTACGAGGTGGAAGTTGCGACAACGCTCGCTGCGGCTCGATCGGCCCTCCCCCGCGCGGACCTGACAATCCTCGATCTTGTGTTGCCTGACGGCAGTGCCCTCGACTTCTGCCGGCAGGTGCGCGCAACACCCGAACTGGCCCGCCTGCCCATTATCGTGCTGAGCGGCCACGGGACACCCTCCGACCGGACGCGCGGCCTGGAGGCCGGCGCGGATGACTACGTGGCCAAGCCGTTCGACGGCGAGGAGCTCCTCCAGCGCGTGCACACGCTCCTCCATACCCGGCGCATCGAGGCCGAGCTCCGTGAGCGCACCCGCCAGCTGTCTGCCCTCCGCCACCTTACCACGATCCTCGTCAATACCGTCGAGGTCTCCGAGGTTGCCCAGCGCGTCGCCAACGCGGTTCCAGAGGTCTTCGGCGCGGACAGCGGGATCCTCGGCGGCGTGCTCTGTGCGCTCGATGAGGCACAGCGCGAACTCACTTTCTTTGGCATGACCGATATCCCCATCCTGCGCGAGGCCACTGCGCATCTGGACCAGCCGGCGCGCCTGTTCCGAGCCCGCTGTGATCCACCAGAGAACCTCCTCGGCCAGGTCGCCCGCGACGGCCTCGCCCGAGAGGCGGTCCACCTGGCCGATTTCATCTCCCCGCCGGTCTCGCCCACAGCGGCCGAGCAGATCGAGCGGCACCTGGGCATGCGAGGCGGCATAGCCATGCCGGTCCGGGCTCAGGGGAAGCGGATTGGCGTCTTCCTTTTCCTCTCCACCCACCCGCCCGGTGCCCTGGAACCGGCCGAGCGCGAGCTCATGCATGACTTCGTTGATACCATTGGCATCGCGCTGGAGAATGTGCGCCTCTA
>JADGGD010000198.1 GCA_019690095.1 Chloroflexota bacterium | reverse complement strand
ACCGCCTCGCCGCAGTTCGATAGGACGGTCACCAGGTCGTAGACAACGTTGCTCATCGCCTCGATCTTCCCACCGGGGGTGGGTTGCATCTGCGCCATCATAGCCTCCTTCGTTCACGCGCGAGTGTGGAGAGAATGGGCGACGGCAAGCGCTGTGCCACTCCCTGACAGACCGCGTCAGCGGTATCCCCGCAGATCGGCGAGTGATCTCTGACCATGGAGCCGCTTGATCGCCGCGGCCAGGAGAGGTGCGAGGCTCACGACTTCGACCGGGCTGTGGAGGCCGGGGGGAAGAGGGACCGAGTCTGTGACGAACAGGTGGCGAACAGGTAGTCCATCCAGGCGCGCCGCGGCTGATCCGACCAGCAGAGGGTGCGTGACCGCGATGATGATCGCGGGGTGCGCTCCGGCAGCGAGGACCGTGCGCGCTGCGGCCTCGATCGTTGCGCCGGTGGTGATCATATCATCGACGATAACCGGCAGGCGCCCGCGTACGTCGCCGGTGACGCGCGATGCAGTAACCATCTCCCCACTCAGCCGTTCCTTGTGGACGATTGCCACCGGGAGACCGAGGCGGCGAGCGTAGCGGTCTGCCAGCTTGGCTGCCCCAAGATCAGGCGCAATGATAACCGCATCCGGTGGGAGAAGCGGCTGGATCGCTCCGGCCAGGAGGGGCACCGCGCTCAGGATCTCGGTCGCTACGGTGAAAAAGCCCTCGACTGCCGGGGCGTGCAGGTCGACTGTGACGATCTGCTGGTAGCCGACGAGCTGGATCGCATCGGCGACCAGGCGGGCGCTGATCGGCTCGCGGCCGCTTACACGCCGGTCCTGCCGCGCATAGCCAAGGTACGGGAGAACGGCAGTGATGCGCCCGGCCCCTGCCCGTCGGCAGGCATCAGCGACGAAGAGGAGCTCGATCAGGTGCAGATCGACCGGTGGGCTGACCGACTGCAGGACAAAGACGTCGTCCCCCCGGATAGACTGCTGGATCGTGATGTGGAATTCGCCGTCCGGAAAGCGCCCGATGTCAACTGCCGCCAGCTGGATACCCAGGTATCGGGCGACTGCCTCGGCGAGGCGCGGGTTCGCGCTCCCCGCGATCAATATCAGCCTGGCCATCGCTCGGGGCCTCCCGTTCGAACCGGAACGATACGGGCCGCTCCGGATCACGGTGTCTACCGCGATCAGCGTGCCATGGGAGAGCCGCGAGCGGCAGTAAGGAGCGAATGCCCGTAGGGGGGAATGCTTCTATCAGTGCCCGTGCGCTACAATAAATCCCGGGGCGACTGAAGCGGCAGGAGAAGAGGAAAACATACCGGTGCGGAAGGAGAGACTCGAACTCTCACGCCTTGCGGCACATGGTCCTAAGCCATGCGCGTCTGCCATTCCGCCACTTCCGCCTGTCATCATCTATTGTAGAGCGGCAGGGTAAACCACGTCAAATGCCCGGTCGCTTCCGAGGCAGGGATTCGTCAATGCAGTCGATAGAGCGCAGGTCTAGCTTAGTCGAACGGTCCACAGTCGCACGCGCGACCGGGTGGATCCGGCCGCGCTGGGCTATTATCGCGGCCGGGGTGGTGATCCTCGCCCTGATTGGGGCAGTGGTGATCGTGTGGCGGATGATCCCGCTCGGACGGCCCGGGCTGGTGGGTACGGTGCTCGATCCGCCGGTGCCGGCGAGTGATTTCACCCTTTCCGATCAGTTCAATCAACCGGTCTCGCTGAGCGGCCAGCGCGGCAAGGTGGTCGTGCTGACGTTCCTCTACACGAACTGTCCGGATGCCTGTCCGCTGATCACCCAGAAGCTTCATCAGGCCTACGACCTGCTTGGGCCTGACGTAGCCGGGGTGAGCATCCTGGCAGTGACGGTCGATCCGGATCGTGACACTGTGGCCCAGGTCCGACAGTACTCGGTGGAGAAGGATATGCTCGGACGCTGGCATTTCCTCGTCGGTCCCCGGTCGCGGGTCCAGCCGGTC
The DNA here is from genome assembly GCA_019690095.1 of Chloroflexota bacterium. Lineage (GTDB taxonomy): Bacteria > Chloroflexota > UBA6077 > FW602-bin22 > CADDYW01 > JADGGD01. Next base: position 3,437 of record JADGGD010000198.1, on the reverse strand, counting down.
TGGACAGCCTACGGTGTGGCGGCCGTCCCGGAGGCCGCAGGAGCCGGTCAGGCGGCCGATCATCCTGTTGTCGATCATTCTGCGCTGGTTTATCTGATTGATCCAGCGGGACGCGAGCGGGTTATCCTCGATGCTGACTTTGCCCCGGCGGATCTGGTGGCTGATGTCCGGGCGCTCCGCCAGGGGGCATGAGGACAGGGCGTTCATCGCGGAACGACCATTCCGCGTAGGCGGTGAGCGCGACCTCGACGCGCGGGTCGAGTGGCGCGAGGAACTTGCTCGCACGGAGATCGACAAGCCGGCGGTCGGCGAGGCGCAGTCCCTCGGCGATCGTATCAATGGCGATTTTCAGGACATCATCCAGATCGCGCCGGTGAGGCGACGGGAAATAGACATCCAGGGCCATGCCCCAGTACCCCCGCCGGGCGATTGACAGAAGACCATCGTACTGGCCGGAGCCGTCAATCAGGTCCAGCATCGGGAGGACGGACTGTCGGAAGGCCTGCGCGGCAGGCGATCGCACCCGCCGGGTGCCAGTTCGGGTCCGGCTGGTCGTCCGTACGGTTGTGTACAGCGCATTCGTGCTGGGCGGAAGGGGAATGCGGAAGCAGAGGGTTCCGGTCCCAGATCGCGGCACGGTATCAGTGGGCAGTTGCTGGTTTTCCATGGGCGTTCCTTCCCCTCCGCAGTCCCGTTTTAACGCGGTGCGAGCTTGCGGAGATCAACGGCCTCGTCCTGGAGCTGCTCCCGGCTGACCGAAATGCCCGATCGCAGTAGACGGCGCACGGCACTGACCTCGCGGAGCCGATTGATGCCCAGACACGCCCGGAGCTGTCCGTCGCGCAGGTAGAAGGCGAGGAGGCGCGTCGGCTCGACCGGGCCTCGGAAAACAACCTCGTCTGAGCCACTGGCGTGCCCAACGTACTGGAGGGTCAGATCGTACTGATCAGACCAGAAGTAGGGCACAGGTGCGTAGGGTTCGCCCTTCCCGAGCATGCTCTTCGCCGCCGCGATGCCCTGGTTCTGGGCATTATCCCAGTGCTCGACGCGCAGGCGCTCGCCCAGGACCGGGTGCCACCAATTCGCTACATCGCCTGCGGCGTACACGTCCGGGATGCTGGTCCGGCAGAGCTCATCAACGACGACCCCGTTCTGGACGGCAAGGCCGGATCCCTCCAGCCAGTCCACCTCAGGGTGGACGCCGACGCCGATTACGACCAGATCACAGGGGATCCGCTGGCCCGATGCGGTCACCACCTCCTCAGCCCGACCGGCTCCACGGATTGCCGTGACCCCCTCACCGAGCCGGAGATCGACCCCGTGATCCCGGTGGATCGCCGCGTAGATCTCACCAACCCGGTCGCCCAGGGCACGCTGGAGAGGCACCGATAGAACCTCAAGGACGGTAACCTCCCGCCCGAGCATGCGGCAGGAGGCCGCAACCTCGGCTCCGATAAACCCGGCCCCGATGACCACGACGCGCTGTGCCCCGGCGAGTTCCGCGCGAAGAGCGAGCGCGTCGCCCAGTGTTCGCAGGTAGTGAACACCCGCCAGGTCCGCACCCGGGATTGCCAGGCGCCGGGGAGAGGCACCGGTTGCGATGAGAAGCCGATCATACGCGAGTCGCTCACCATTTGCCAGCTCCACCACGTGTTCCCCCGGATGCAGTGCCACCGCGCGGATGCTCAGACGGAGCTCGATCCTCTGCTCGTCATAGTACGACGGCGGCCGCAGGTACACTTTCTCTGCCGGCGCCTCACCGCGCAGGACATCCTTGGACAGCGGTGGACGCTCGTACGGGCGCTCCGGCTCAGCACCGATCAGGACAATGCGTCCCGCGAAGCCCTCCTGGCGGAGCGTCTCAGCGGCGCGTCCGCCGGTGAGGCTTGCACCGATGATGATGATGGTGTTGAGATCTGGCATGTCTATTCGCTCCTGGAGGCCGTCTTCTACGCCAGGCCTGTGATCACCCGGGCCGCCGGATGGTGCCGGTGATCGTACATGTGGCAACATCCCGTCCGCGCGCGAAGCGGCGGGATCACACGGGTGCGCTTAGAGCATACCGGCCCACCGCGGGGAGGACAAGGGGTAGTACTCAGAGGGGGTGGCACTCAGGCGGAGATCAGCCGCCGCGGCCGTCGTTTCACCTGGAGAGGTAGCGGTCGCGGGGCCTCGAGCACGCGGGGAGCAGGGGCCAATGATCGGCTTCTGAGCTGGCGCCTGCTCCGGACTCGTTCCCTGCCCGGCGTGCCGGCGTGCGGAAGGAGCAGGATCAGCAGACACGCGACGCCAATGATCGCGGCGACACTGACTGCCGCTGCAGCGTCTGACCCGCCCGACGGGGTACTGTTCTCCGGATCGTCTGTCTGGCGAGCCGGTGGCGTCGAGGGGATCGGGGCCGTGGTATGCTTCCACTGTCCGAGCGCCAGCGCCCAGACAGCGATCCGATCATCCGACGGGGTCGTCGGAGCCAGGACGCGGTTGCCGTCGATCGCGCGGCGCGCGACCGGGGTCGCGGCGACCCGAGCCGGCAGGTCTTGCTCCGCTGGACTGCCCGGTACCGCTACCGTCGCAGGCCGACCGGGGAGCGAGAGCAAAGCGAGGTTCGGGTGACCCTCTGGCGGCAGGAAAGCATCGGCTTGCTGGGGGGGTGTAGCCTCCTGCCAGGCGTTGATGAGATCGGCGGGCCGGAGAAGGCGGTGAGCCCCCGCGCTGCCGGGGAAGGCCGGGTCGTTGATGATGAAGCCATCCCGCGTGACCCCGATAACTACCACATAGTGATCGCTTGGTGTCCGGGCACCGGCATGATCCGGGAGTGCCGTGAAGTGGACCAGGATAATGACGGGGTAGCCCTGGCGCACTGTGCGGATGATGTCGGCGATTGACCATCGGCGGGGGCGGCCATCAGGCGACTGGAGGCCCTCTGTCCGAAGGCCAGCGCGCCGGGCAATCAGATCGAGCACCTCCAGGCTTACGCCCGCGTCGGTGCTTGTCGTCCCCTGGATCTGGTTGGCGAGGGCGCGGAGCTCCTCGGTCGTCATGCTGATGCCGTACGCTTCCAGGATCATCCCGAGGCCAGCCGGCCCGCAGTTCGCATACTGGTAAGGGCTCCCATCATACTGGCTCCGGAAGGGCACAGCAAGGATCAGGGTCTCCGGGTCGCCCGGCTCAATAGTCGCCGGGATACTGACAGCATCCGTCTCTGGCGTGTTGGTCGGTGTGGGCATCGTCGGGCTGACCGCTGGGCCGAGTGTGGTGACGGTGATGCGGGGAAGCGGCGTTGCAGTGGACGAGGCTGTTGGGCTGGCTGTTCCGGTAGCAGTCGGACTCGCGGTAGGGGAGGGAGTGGGAGAAAGGGAAGCGGTCGGTGTTGGAGTAGTTGTGGTCGTGGGGGTGATGGTTGGTGTGGGGCTCGTGGTCGGCGAAGGGGACAGGGT
>JADGGD010000197.1 GCA_019690095.1 Chloroflexota bacterium | reverse complement strand
GGCCACCTGCCGCCGGAGCTCGGCCGCCCGCTTCTGGAGATGGCCGTAGCTCATGGCCGAGTGGATCGAGGCGTTGGCCTGGACCTTCGTCCCGTCCAGCGCCACCCGGCCGAGCTTCACCAGCCCCGCCGCCTGGGCGATCAGGAGCACCTGGACGAAGAGCTGCTCGAAGTCCTCGCGGTGGCGGTGGCGGAACTCGGCGACGGTCCGGTAGCTGGGCTGCTGGTTGCCCGAGAGGTAGCGGAAGGCGACGTCCTCCCAGAGCTTCTCCTCGATCTTCCGCGAGGAGCGGACGCCGGTGGCGTAGGCGTAGAGCAGCACCTTCACCATCATCCGCGGGTCGTAGGGCGGGTAGCCCTTCGGCCCGCGGTACTTCTCCAGGAACGGGCTCAGGTCGAGGTGATCGACGGTGTCCGAGACGAACCGGGCCAGATGGCCCTCCGGCAGCCACTCGTTCAGCGACGGCGGGAGCAGGTAGACCTGCTCGGGGTGGTAGGGGCGGAACGTCTTCTCCATATGGTTCCCATTAACCGCCAGGAGCCGAACTCCTGCCGGCTCGGGCGGGATTACTCGCACAGGCTGCTAGGGACTGGGGAATTTCATCTTGCTGCTACTGGGGATTTTCACCGCGTTGCTAACAGGTGGGGCCTGGGACGGCTCTTCGGCACCGCCATCGGCGCGCTCAACCTCCTCGCCGTCCGTCCGGCGCTCGGAGGGCCCTGGCCGTCGGTGACGTTCGTCTTCGCCACCTCCCCGCCCTGAGGTGAGGGGCCCAACCGGCGGGGCGCTCCCCAAAGGTTGTCCCTTGGCCTCCGGAGGCCGGGGGCCGACCATGACGAGGCCCATCTCCTGCGCCTGGAGATGCTCCAGGAACTCCGGTTCCTCCTCAACTTCCGCTACGACTCCTTCTCCCCGCTGGCGCTGGTCCTGGTCGGCGACCGATCGCTCCGCCAGAAGCTCCGCCTCGAGCTCCTGGCGCCGCTGGCCCAGCGCATCGACGTCCGCTACCACCTCAGCGGGCTCCTGCCCGAGGAGGTGCCCGAGTACATCTCGAGCCAGCTCCGCCGCGTCGGCATCGACCGGATGATCTACGCCTCCGGGGCTCTGGAGCTGATTGCCCGCCACGGGCGCGGGCTTCCGCGCCTGATCAACGCCATCGCCCGCACCGCTCTCCTCGACGCCCAGGCTCGCGCCCAGGACGTCGTGGACGCCGAGAACGTCGAGCGCGCCCTGGAGGAGCTCACTCTGGCCTGAGGGCTCGCCACGACGACGGAGGCGGGACCCGGCCACCGCGCTCCCGCCTCCGCCGTCCTTCCAATCCCCATCAACCGTCAGCAAGCTGATCGCATCCACCGCGCCCACCGCCATGGACGGTGGCCAAAACGCCGTCACAGGAGCTGGTCGTCTACACACATACCCCCAAGAGGCTCCCTTGAACACCGGGATCGGGATCTCCTTGGTCTCCTTGTTGACCCCCACGGTGACGTTCTCGATGAGCAGCGGCCCCGGCCCGTCTGGCGGCTTGAGTTTGTTCGCATCCTGCGACGACACGTAGCCGACCTGAAGCTCCAGCCCCACGACCTCGTAGTCCGGCAGCATGGCCAGGAGGTCCGGTTCTTTCCCCGTCGTCCCGGCCGTCCCGGTTTTGCTCTTGGCCGCCTGGGAAGCGCGCGCCGCAGGGGCGTGCGTAGCGGAGCTCCGTGTGCCCGGAGTCTTCTGGCCGAGACCCGGACGGCCGCTACCCGAGGTAGCCAACGCCAGGGCGACGGCCAGCGCGCCGGCGGCCATCCGCGCCCTCCTCGCGCGGTCCGCTTGCGTCGCGGCCGCACGCCCCCTGGGCCAGCACGGTCTTTGCATGCCGGTCCGACCCCCCTGAACGGCCTGGACGGAGGCACTTCTCTCCAGGCCAAGACGTTCGGACGGGGGCCTCCGCAAGGCGCAAAGAGACCCCCGTCGCCCAAAAATGTCAACGATTCGCGACAGCTCTCGGATTTCCCGACCGGCCCGGGTAAACCGGGCGCTGGAAGCATTGTACCATGTCCGGTCCCCGCGGTCAGCCTCCCGTCTCCCGGGCGAAGCTCAGGCGCCAGCATCTCCGGACGCGTCCCGGACGGGCCAGCACGGCGTCCCGGACGGGGAGCAGCGAGTAGTACTCGTACAGCGGGTTGCGCAGGAAGAGGCGGACGCCCGTCCGCGATCCCCAGACCCGCCTCCTTGACCAACACTCGGCCGATGCCCTACCACCCATATTCTCTCGTCCTCTGCAACAACTGCAGACAGTACTTATTATCCGGCTCGATAGACAATCCCTTCTCAGCATAATAATGCGCCTTCCGAATTAGCCGCCCATCCGGATCGGTGTCAGGAGCAGACTGCATTAGATAAAGCCAGCCCAGCCGACTTAGAGCGGTAGCGCCCAACTCGTCCTGCCGCCGTTCCAATAGGCTTATCACTCCCGTGACATACGCAGGACGCTCCGCGGCAAGAAAACCATTCTCCTGCGTCAACAATCGAGCTAGGTCCCCGGCAACACGTACCGCAAACTCAACATCCTCTAGGCCGCAATCAATCGCCCGCGCCCCATAAAGCGCCGCCTTCAGCGGATCACGTCTCTCCTCGAATTCGCTGAACGCTTTCCATGCAAACGCATCGAGCGGATCTGCCTCCACCGCGTACTTATACGCGCGCCGTACTTCTTCCTCACCAACGCCCGCCTCTTCCAACGCCTGAGCCAGTCTCCTCCACCCACCGGCCACCTGTCGGGCCATAGCCTCCCCGAGCCGCATCAACTCTCTCCAGGCGAGGCCCCCTGCCGAACGCCGCGCACCAATTGCCTCCCACAACCCCCCTATCGCCCGCACGGGCTCTACGATAGACGGTATCCAAACGCCATGAACAAATTCAACCGCGCGCCTTACCGAGCGCTCCAATTCATGGCCCACAAGCATAGAGGCACCATGCCTCTGCAACAAATCCCCTACTCGAAGCACTCGCTCCTCGCCGTCAACCGCTTCCTCCGCATCAACCTCTACTAGCGAGTGCGAACGCAACTCCTCCAAGGCGCGGCCATAGCCATAACCGCTGAACTCCATCACACCCGACACGAGCCACCCAGGGACCCATTCTCGCTCCGACATAAATAAATACAGCCATTGACCATGCTCACTAAGCAGATCAAACGACCGCCCGAACAAGGCCTCCATGAGCTCTTCGTGCCTCGTAACCCTGCTGTAGGCCTGATCCACACTACCGACTGCGGCAAACTGCGCCACGAGCAGCTTCAACACGTAGGGGATACGATCTGAAATCTGCAACATTCTCCTGATCACTTTGTCATCCAACCGGCCCTCGCAGTAATGCCGCCTGGCTTCAAGCGCGATTAGCCTGCGAGCTTCGCCCTCATCCATGCCGGTCACTTCAAGTGGGTAGTCACCTCGAAACCGTTCATGGCGCGAGGTTATCAGCACCTTACTTCTCCAGGAGACGTGTTCGTCGAGAAATCGCAGCAACTCGAGGGGGTTATCAAACGTCTCTAAATTGTCGATCACCACCAAATAGGCGCCTTTTTGATCCCCGAGCACCCCGCTCACGGCGGCCGCTGGATCTCGCTCTTTAGGAAGCTCTAGAACTCGCATCATCATCTCTAAGAAATCTTCGAGCTTACGAACCTGCTGGCGTCTAGGAACGGGCCCTTCAATGGTGAGGTCTATATCGCGACCGCTCACCCAAACCACACAAGCGTACCGAGATGATTCTCGCGTTAATTGGTGACACATCTTTAGTGCTAACGTTGTCTTTCCGCTACCGCCTCGCCCATTTAGGCTGATTAGCCGGTGGGTCTCATCCAGAAGTAGCGTTCGCAGTCGCTGTTCGAGGCCCGCACGAGAGACGTAGTCTTGGGGCTCGGCTGGTAAGTTGTGGGGTATTCGTAGGTCGTCGCTATATATTAGCTCGCTCCGGCCTTCGGTCTCTGAGGCGAGTAGCATCCCGTGGCTCCTGTAACCTGGCAGAAGCCGGGTTGACACCTTCCCGGTGATATAGCTCAAGGTGGCGACTTGCAGCGTTGACTCGTTCCAATCGCCATTCAGGAACGATGTATCGTGATCGACGGGGTCGACGAACATAAGGGGCTCCGCTTGCAGTACCAGTGATTCGGAAAAGCGAATCCAGAGCGAGTCAGGTTCAGCGGCTTTGGGCAGCACGACAACGTTCGTTGGCGATGGTCCGTCCAGCTGTAGGGCAAGCGTCTGGCCGGTGGGTGATACTTGCTTTACAAGAAGCAACTTAACCTGCCGGCCCAGCAGGTCTACCAAGTGGCTTGCGGCCCGTGCTAGGTGCGGGGCTGTATCGCGATAAAACGGCTGCAAGTAAGCGCCGTGTCCTCTTGTTTTGTTACGGATAACCACTAATGCCGCGAAGCATTTGAGGAGATTCGGTCTTTGAGACAATTTCACCGAGTCCTCGGTTCTATCCAATGCGTTGAGTATGTAATTGACTTCATCAGCTGTAAGAATGAGATTATGCTGGCTGGATTCTGTTCTAGATATACGCTCTTTTAGCAGTCGCGCCCACTTTTTGCTCTCGTTATCTGGAATTCTGGCCAACCGGTCCGCCGTGCGCTCTAGCGTGGAAACCCACGTTCCTATACTGTCGGCATCAATGAGCTGGGCCACCGTTCCATGCGCTCTTGGACTGTCGAAATAACCGAGGAGGGTTACTGCAACGGTCGTTGTATATTTGATAAGCATCTCAATCAGCAGCCATGCTGAATCGAACTGATCTAGCGGGCCGGAAGAGGTTTCACGTTGTAGCCTGTCCAACATACGCGCAATTGGTGTTGGCAACTGAGGTTCTCGGTGGTGGGAGCGTGGCACACTATCACCTCCGGTCGCCTCGTCTCCCTTAGCCCTGACGGGCGTACACGTGCGTACAATGTGTGGAGGCAGCGGAGTACAGGGCGGGGTGATGCATTCGCGGCCGGTGGTTATCATTCCTGCTGGGAGGATTGGACTCGGTTCGTCCGTCGTCAGGGTGTCCCTTCCGCGGTTCGGCGGCAGGGTGCTGTACCGTAGCGCCGAGCGCGCATGGCCAGGGCATCTTCAACTGGACTTTGACACCTACGACTCCTCAGTTCCGCTCTGGGCAAGGCTTTCGGGGTACGGGGAGAGCGCGTACCACTACAGTGGGGTGACCTGGGAGGGTGGACGGACGCCGGCGGCCTGGAAGACCCGGGCCGCGTCGGCGCCGAGCTCGGTCCGCACCAGGTAGCGCTGCCCGGCGAGTTCGAGGTCGATCGCGCGGACCGAGCGCAAGGCGTCCATCACCTCGTACCAGCGGAGCAAGAGGCCCTGCTCCTTGAGAAGGCGGCGGAGGGCGGACTCCATGCGGGCGAAGCCCTCCAGCCTCACCCCCTCGAAGTAGGTGCTGGTGGTGTCGAAGAGAACCAGGTCCAGGCTCTGGTGAAAGAGGTCGCGCTGGGCGTC
>JADGGD010000196.1 GCA_019690095.1 Chloroflexota bacterium | reverse complement strand
GGGGGGCCGCCCCGGGCCGGGGGGGCGGCCCCCAACCCCCGCGGCCCGCCCCCCGGTGTGTCCGGGGTAGAGCACGTAAGGAAGAGAGGCAGTGCCTTGGCCAGGGAAGTTGCAGTACACGCAGCGGTCGGGCAACCCGCCCGCCCCAGCTTCTGGAAGCGCGCGGATCAGGTACTGGGGCCGGACTGGCGGGTCGCCTGGCTGTTCTTCGCCCCTACTCTGATCCTCCTTTTCGCACTGGTTGGCTGGCCCTTTGTCCAGGGGCTTTACCTGAGCTTCACCCGCACAATCGGCTCGACCGTGACGATCGGCCCGTGGGTTGGCTTCCAGAACTACATCGATCTCCTGCACGACCCTGATTTCTGGTCATCCCTCTGGATCACCGTCCAGTTCACGTTCTGGGCCGAAGTCTTCAAGCCTATCCTCGGGATTATCGCCGCGCTCCTTCTCCACAACATCAAGCGCTACCGCTCCCTTCTCAGCGCACTGATTCTGCTCCCCTGGATCGTTCCGAGCGTCGTCCAGGCGCTGATCTGGCGCGCCTTGTATGACCCGATCTTCGGTGCAATTAACAATATCCTGGTAGCCCTGCATCTGACCGAGAATGGGGTGGCCTGGCTCGGTGATCCGAAGTCTGCCCTCTGGGCGGTCATCGCGGTCAACGTGTGGGCCGGGATCCCGTTCTTCACGATTACCCAGCTCGCGGGGCTCAAGTCAATCGACCCGGAACTCTATGCCGCCGCGGCGGTCGACGGAGCCAACGCCTGGCAGCGCTTCCGGTACATCACTCTCCCCGGCATCGCCTACACCCAGATCGTCGCCTCGCTCCTCTCGACCGTCTGGACGATGAACAACTTCGGGACGATCTACATCCTGACGACCGGCGGCCCCCTGAACTCGACCCGAGTGCTGGGTATCCTGACCTTCGAGCGTGCCTTCAACTCCTTCAACTTCGGATCAGGCGCCGCGATCTCGCTGATCCTTCTACCGGTTTTCGGCTTCGTGATCTGGGTGCTCGCCGCCTATATGCTCGCCGGTACGCGCTCGAGCGGCGCCGACGTGACCCCTCTGCAGATCCGTCTCGTGTCCCCGATCGTCCGTCCGATCGGCAAGCTGTTCAGCCTGCTCTTCGACGCAGGCGAGGCAATCTTTGGACTTCTCGGGAAAGCCCTCCGAATCATCTCCGGTCGGGGGCCGAACGAGCCCGCACTGGGAGCACACGCCGGTCGCCTGATCCTCCAGGGCATCTCCCTGATCGTCTTGGTCCTGCTCCTTCTGTTCGAGCTGACGCCGTTCTACTGGGTTATTATCTCCGCGTTCAAGACCGACGAGCAGATCTCCAAGCTCTACTCGCTCTTCTGGCCGAGCCCCTGGTCCCTTGTCCAGGTCCGGACGCTCCTCGGGCAGACTGACTTCCTGCTCTGGTATCGGAACACCGTCCAGGTCGCGGTAGTCGCCACGATTATCGGCGTGCTTGGCTCGGCGGCCGGCGCATATGCCCTGGCGCGCCTGCGCTGGCGCGGCTCACACCTCATGTCGAGCCTGATGCTGGTCTCGTATATGATGCCGTCGGTCGTCATGCTGATCCCGATCTACCAGATCATGGTCTGGCTGCACCTGGTTAACTCGCTCCAGGCCCTGGAAGTCGCCTACCCGAGCGGCCTTCTGCCGTTCGCGACCTGGCTGTTGATGGGCTACTATCGATCGATCCCCGAGGAACTCGAGGATGCCGCACGCATTGACGGCGCAAACCGTCTGCAGATCTTCGTTCGGCTCATCCTGCCCCTGTCGAAGCCCGCGCTCTTCGCAGTGACGCTGTTTGCCCTGACCAACGCCTGGAATGAGTTCTTCCTCGCCTACATCCTCATTCGCAGCAGCAGTAGCTTCACCCTGGCAATCGGCCTCTTCCAGATGATCGTCGGGGATATCTACCCAATCGGGCAGATGATGGTCGCTTCGCTCCTCATGGCGATCCCGGTCATCGTCATCTACGGCCTGGCCCAGCGCTATATGGTCGAGGGACTGACGATCGGCAGTGTGAAGGGCTAGTACTGATCCACGATCGGAGGGGAAACGGCGATGCTATCGCCGTTTCCCCTCCGGTTATCTCCCCCTCCTTACAGATGATCCTGCTTATATAGATGATCCCGGTGCTACGACCCTGGCGCTCATCTTGCCGTGTCCTGGACTGCCGACGACTGCGGGGAGGCCAGCCATGCGAAACGAGACGATCCGCGGACTGATCGAGCGATATGCCGACTACCTGACCCCGGAAGAGGCGGCCGAGCTCCTGGGCATCAGCATCGCGGCGGTCTACCGCCGCCTCCAGGCCGGAGATCTCGCGGGCTTTCAGATCCGCCGTCAATGGCGGATCCCCCGCCAGGAGATCGAGGCGCTCCTCGGGCGGCCAATCATCTAGCTCCATCGCCTGGTTCCATTGACCGCCCACCGTCCCGCTTCGACGCGGGGCGCCCGCGCCGCCGTGCTCCGTCATCCCCCGGAGGCCCCCTTCATGCCGGATGCGCTCGTCGCGGGCGAGGAGGTTGCGGGACGCGGCCCCGGGAGCATCATCGAGTTCACGCCGCCGCGCGGCCCCGATCTCCTCCACGGCCTGCGTGCCCTCCGGCACCGGAACTTCCGGCTCTTCTACGGCGGCCAGCTCATCTCGCTGACCGGCACCTGGATGCAGAGCCTCGCCCAGAGCTGGCTCGTCCTTGTGCTGACCGATTCCCCCCTTGCGCTCGGTCTGGTCGGGGCACTCCAGTTCCTGCCAGTCCTTCTCTTCGCTGGCATCGGGGGTGCCCTGGCTGATCGTCTGCCCAAGCGCATGATCCTGCTCGGCACCCAGGGGGCTGAAATGACCCTCGCGATTGTCCTGGGCATCCTCACGGCGAGCGGGCACATTCGCTACCCGATCGTCCTCGCCCTCGCCCTGCTCCTGGGCATCGCCAACAGCATCGATATGCCGACCCGCCAGGCTTTCGTGATTGAACTCGTCGAGCCAGAGGATCTCATCAACGCCATCGCCTTGAACGCATCGCTCTTCAACGCGGCGCGCCTGGTAGGTCCGGCGATTGGCGGTCTGCTCATCGGGGTTATTGGGATTGCCGGCTGCTTCTTTGTCAACGGAGTAAGCTTCGTGCCGGTCCTCGGCAGCCTTCTCCTGATCCAGCCGCGGATATCCACAATCCATGCTCTGGCATCAGCAAGCGAAATCCTTGACGACCTGCACAAGGGACTTCGCTACCTGAGAAAGTCCGCTGACACCGCGGCGGTGATCACGCTGGTTGGTGCGGTGGGAACTTTCGGGGCGAACTTCAACGTCGTGAACCCGATTCTGGCCCGGACCGTGTTCCACGTGGGCGCCACCGGCCTGGGGTGGCTGATGGCCGCAACGGGGCTCGGCTCATTGATCGCTTCTATTGGATTGGCTTATCTCGCACACGCGCCGCACCCCCGGCTGATCGTCGCCGCAGCCGGCCTGCTGTCACTCCTGGAGCTGGCGCTGGTTCCAGTGCGCTCCTATCCTGTCGCCCTGGGGATCCTCATCCTCACTGGCGGTGCCATGGTGCTCGTCAGCGCGTCAGCGAACTCGTATATCCAGATGACTGTTCCTCATGCCCTCCGGGGTCGGGTCATGAGCATCTACACCATGGTCTTCGTGGGGACAACGCCGATCGGAAATACCCTTGCTGGCAGTCTCGCCGAGGCCACAGGAGCAGCAGGCCCCTTGCTTCTTGGAGGAGTGGGATCACTCGTGGCGACGCTGGCAGTTGGGCCGCGTCTCTGGCGGCATCATCTCCAGCCGCGCTCACCCGTGCGATCGGGCCGCCCCTGAAACGCCAGGGAAAGGCGGAACGATGACGAAACGCCGACAGCAGCCTGGTGCCGCACCAGTGCTACCCTTCAGGGGGCGAGCCGTCCAGCCACATCTGCTTGCCCCTCCCCCGGACCAGTTCGCCCAGGAGCTGGAGCGCCGCGGTGAGGGTCGCCTCGGCCGTGGCCGGATCCGGGCCGTGCGCGACGACATCGACCGGTAAGGTCGTCTCAGTGCGCAGGGCGACGTACGCCTTGAGATAGGTATTCGGATAGGTCTTCATCACCTGCTGGATATGCGGTGAGACCTCCGACTCGAACATAGTCACCCAGACGCGCCGCGACGCCGTCGTGGATCGAAAGACCTGTTTGAGGATGCCTTCCAGGTGGGTCGTCCAAAGCGCCTGCATCTCCCGAGGCGGTCCGGGCATCATATAGAACATGGTCGAGCGGACCGGGAGGGCAATCAAAGGCGCCCAGCCAGCGGGGTTCTGGTAAACCGTGGAGCCGACTGGCACCATCGCCATCTTCCGGAGCGCCGGGGTCAGGTGGCTGTCGTCGGGCACGTTTCGCCGCTGGACAAAGCTCTCAATCGTCGGACGGTGGATCACCTGCTCGATTCCAGCAACCCGACAGATACAGTCGAGGGTGCGGTCATCTGGGGTTGGGCCGAGGCCGCCAGTCGTAATCACAATGTCTGTGCCCCGTTCAATCGTATCGGTGAACGCCCGGACGACCTCGTCATCATCATCGGGCAGGCAGAGGATCCGTCGGGGCCAGGTACCGAGTCGCGCGAGCTGTTCGGCAATCCAGAAGGAATTGGTGTCATAGATGCGGCCCATGACCAGTTCGGTACCGATGGCGAAGACCTCGACGTGCCGCGGGGCCGGCGTAGAACGATCCTCCATGGCTCTCCTCGTCCGTGTCCTGAATACATCAGGCGGCGAAGAGTATACCCGGCAGTCACGAGGGCGGTCAAATCGCGACCACCGGACCTCTCGGCCCGGTGGTCGGATCTCTCAGCGGCGGGAGCGATAGCCGCCGCTACGCGGCGCACTCTGGCGCACCTGCTCGTAACACCGCGAGCAGTAAACCGGCTTGCCAGTCGTAGGGCGGAACGGCACCTGCGTCTCCGCGCCGCACCGTGAGCAGACCGCCGGGAACATCTCCCGACCGCCAAAACTGGACTGCCGTCCCTCACCCTCCCGGCGGGCGGCCTTTCGAGCGGCACGACACTCCGGACAGCGGGACGGCTCGTGGCTAAACCCCTTCTCGGCGAAGAAGTTCTGCTCGTCTTCGGTAAAGACGAACTCGGATCCGCAGTCGCGGCAGACGAGAAGCTTGTCAGGCATGATCGCGCTGACTCCTTTCCTGAAATCAGAGTGCGGGGGGCGGTTCGTCAGCGCGATTGATGCGTGGCCTGGCTCTGCCTGCCGCGCCGTCCTCGGCGGATAAATCGACCCAACCGTCGCTCTCTATTGTAGCAGATCGGGCCCCGGCGCGCTGATCGTGGAGCAGTGCGGCTCTCCTCGGTTCTCCCCGACAGCCCCCACTGGATGATCCGCACGGTCGGCGGCCCTCACGGGACACTCCGAGCCAAATGCTATAATGGCCCCGACTTCCGGTAGCGAGGAGAACGATGGACATTGCCGCGGCCGCACGCTATGAATCTCTCCTATCG